>JAMPXY010000085.1 GCA_023700945.1 Alphaproteobacteria bacterium
CGCGACCATCAAGCCGCGGCACAAACCTTGACACTCGGATTCGTCAACCTGATGCCGCGCGAATATCTCGAGGAAACCGTAGATCTGCTTCTGGGGCGTCTGGCCCGCACAGGTCGCGATATCCGTCCGGTTTTCATCAGCCCGGAGCATAAAGCCGATAAAGGGGTAAGCTGGGCGGAAGCAAAGACACAAGGCGTCGACTGTTTGCTGATCACCGGTTATGCCGCCTCCAATCTGCGTTTTGAAGAACTAGAGTTCTGGCCAGAGCTGCAAACCATCATCAGCGATGCGGAAAAACAAAGGCTGCCGCTGCTGGCGATTTGTGCCGGGGCCATGGCAGTTGCCTACCAAAGCTACGGCATCGCCAAGGAACTGGCTCCGCATAAATTGCTCGGCAATTACGAATATAAAAATAGCGCTGAAGAACGTTATTATCTGGCAACCTCACGCAACAATACGCTGAACCGCTCTCAGTTACTGACGGCGGTGAAACAGCGTGGCCTTGATATATTGCTTGAAACCGATGACACCCCGCAGCCAGAGCCCGGCATCATCGCTGATCCGCGCCGGGGGTGGCTGCTGGCACTGGCGCACCTTGAATACGCCTATAGCACCGCCAACACCTACCCCGATTTTGAAGGGCAGGACTTGCATATTCTGGATTACCAGTATCGGCGCGACCACAACACCGCCAGCCCCAAATATGACCCGGCGCTGGCCGCGCGGGTGCTGCCGCCAGTCAATCTCGAACTCTCGTCTGCACAGGTTAAGGCCCGGGAGGATTATGCTGACCGTCTGCTCTCGGGCTGGGTTGACCGGGCCTGTGAGTGCCGCCCGCAAACTCGCTACAGCTATGCGGGTGAAGCGGCATCACACCACCAGACCGTACCGTATCGCCCGATTTTCCGGCCTTAAGACCACAGCGACCCTCACCGTTTTTCTATATTTATGTCAAGGACTTGACGGGTAGGCACTTCCACCTACTTGGTGTATAAAGACGCCATGAAAATATTCTGCCACCTGTGTGCTGTTATTATCCTTCTCACCCTCGCACCTTATCCGGCGGGGGCGCAGGATAGGGCTGCCGAAAAAGTCTATCATGCAGAGAGCTTCACCCTGAAAAACGGGATGGAGGTGGTGGTGATCCCCAACCACCGCGCCCCGGTTGTCACCCACATGATCTGGTACAAGGTCGGTGCCGCCGATGAGCCGCGCGGCCTCTCGGGTATGGCCCACTATCTCGAGCACTTGCTGTTCAAAGGCACACCGACGTTAGCCCCCGGCGAATATTCCAAACGCATCCGTGCCTTGGGCGGCAACGATAATGCTTTCACCTCGAATGATTATACGGCCTTTTTTGAAAGCATCGCGGTTGAGCATCTCGAAACTGTGATGAAAATGCAGGCTGACCGGATGATGAATACCAATCCGCCGCCAGCTGATTTCACCTCCGAACAAAAAGTGGTGCTGGAGGAACGCCGCCAGCGTACCGAAAACGATCCTAAAGGTTTCTTTACCGAGCAATTGAAGGCCCTCCTTTTCATTAACCATCCCTATGGCATCCCGGTGATCGGTTGGGAACATGAGGTGGGCGCACTGGCCTGGCCGGAGATCAAATCTTTCTATCAGCAACATTACGGCCCCAATAATGCGATTCTGGTGATCTCGGGGGATATGACCGCCGCCCGATTAAGACCCTTGGCTGAAAAATATTACGGCGAGCTCACACCCATCGCCCTGCCCGCACGCAACTGGACATCAGTACCACCGATGATCGCCCAGCCACAATTGACCCTGCATCATGCCTATATCAAACAACCCCTGTTTCTGCGTATTTATCGTGCCCCCTCCCTGCCGCAAAGCCGTAACGAAGGCCATGCTTTAAGCTTACTGACAGAAATATTGAATGGCGGGTCCGCGACCCGACTTTACAAATCGATTGTTGTTGAACAAAAACTCGCAACCAGCATCAGTTTTGATTATGACGGCCTCAAGATATCAGATGGCGCAATCTGGATTTCAGCCTCTCCGGCAGAAAACATCTCTTTAGACACTCTGGAAAAGGCGATTGATAACGAATTGCGCAAACTGATCCGCGAAGGCGTCACTGAGCAAGAGTTGGCCGAAGCCAAAATCCGCATGCAGGACAGTGCTGCTTTTGCCCGTGACAGCCTCAGCGGCCCAGCCATGACCGTAGGCCAAGCGCTGGCGGTGGGCCTGACCCTTGATGATGCCGAATACTGGCCCCGCGATATCGAGGCCGTAACATCTACGCAGGTACAAGCCGCCGCCACAACCTATCTTAATCCTGACCAGATCGATAAGCGCCCCTATATATCGGGCTACCTGATGCCGGAAAAAAAGCCTGAAGCCTCCCCAGATTCGACCATCATGAAACCGGAGCAGCCATGACACCTCTCCTGACCACGGCGGTTGCCGTCGCGCTGTTACTGGCAACACCCGCGCATGCACAAAATAGCGCCCGCCAAGAGCCCCCCCCTCAACCCTCGGCCTCTTCCACCAAGCCTTTTCTAGCAATCCAGGAAGTCAAAAGCCCTGGCGGCATCACTGCATGGCTGGTTGAAGACCACACCCTGCCGATTATTTCACTGACCTTCTCGTTCAAGGAAGCGGGTTCTGCCCGTGACCCGCGTGACCGCCAAGGGCTGGCACGCATGGTCTCGAATACGCTCGATGAAGGGGCCGGAAACCTCGACAGTCAAGCCTTCCAGAAAGCCCTCTCCGATCATTCGATTAGTCTTTCTTTCTCAGCCAACCGCGATGATCTGGTCGGGTCTTTAAAGACATTGACCCGCCATCAGGACAAGGCTTTTGATTTATTGCATCTGGCTCTGACCCAGCCCCGGTTTGATCAAGAGGCGATCGACCGCATGCGTGCTGCCAATATAAGTCGGATTCGCTCCTCCATGACCGAACCTGAATGGATTGCTGCCCGGTTTCTCAATGATTTAAGCTATGGCGACCATCCTTATGCCCTGAACAGTGGCGGGACAATCACCAGCCTAACGGCCATCAGCCGCGACGATCTCGCCGGGTTTGTTTCAAACAATCTCAGTCGTAACCGCCTGCTGATCGGTGCTACAGGTAATATCACACCTGAAAAACTGGCCCTCGTGCTGGATCAGGTGTTTTCAGCCTTACCGGCCACATCAGCAACACAGACACTGAAAGACACCAGTATCGACCATCTCGGCCAAACCTATCTCTACGCCAAGGATATCCCACAAAGTATCATCCAGATGGTACAACCCGGACTGGATATCAAAGACCCTGACTATTACGCGGCCTATGTCATGAACTATATTCTCGGCGCTTCTGGTTTTGGTTCACGCCTGACCGAGGAAATCCGAGAGAAACGCGGCCTGACCTATGGCATATATTCCTCAATTTTCGATATGGATCACACCAATGGCTTCAGCGTGGGCCTCTCGACTGAAAACAAGAACGTCGCCGAAGCCCTGCGCCTGATCCGCACCGAAATCAAGAAAATGCAGGATCACCCGGTAAGCGCACAGGAACTGAACGAAGCGCAATCCTATATCGTTGGGGCTCTGCCGCTCTCCTTCAGTTCCACCGCCGCTATCTCCAGTCATGTTCTGGGTTTGCAACAAGATGAGTGGCCGATGGATTATTATGATCATTTTCCCGCCCGCATCCGCGCCGTGACAGCAGCCGACATCCAGCGCGTTGCCCGGCGGCTGCTCACACCGGATCGTATGCTCACCGTGATCGTTGGCCAGCCCGAAGGCGTAGAAACCCAGCCCCTGCCCACAACCCTGCCCAACGTGGAATAAGCAGAGCTCTATGGTTTATTTTTATGTCAACATCGTTATTTTCGGTAATTTTTGATGGGTTCCCGTAAAAAACGTATAGAAATCCTGTATTTAGAGCCCACAACCCTGCCGAATTCATAAAATTTTAGATAAAATGGCTCTATTCTGATTCTTGTAGAATCGGGGGGATTTGAAGGCTGCGCAAAACCTGACCGTCCCTGAAAATGAGTGAGATCTGGAATAAGATATGTTGCCATCCGCACCCGACACCGGCTCCAGCCTGGAAAAGATCACGCAACGCGAGCTGGATGACATTATCACCAAGCACACGACATTCCTGAAGGGCATTCGCGGCGGGGCTCGTGCCGTCCTGAAATTCAAGGATCTCTCTCACCTCGATTTCCATGGCGGCAATCTCTCGCAAGGGGACTTCACCGGCTCCATCTTCAACAGCGCTAACCTCTCCCGTGGCACTTTCAAAGGCGTATCGTTTTTTGCCTGCGATCTTCGCAACGCCAATCTGGAGAAGGCTGACTTCTCACGCGCCGATTTTCGCGGCGCCTATGTCGCGGGCGCTAACCTCGAGGGCGCCAATCTCAAAAGTGCGGACATGCGCGAAGGTCGCTTGATGGAACGCGATGATAAAGGCCAGATGGTTGATATGCCCCGCGCCAATGTCCCAGCCAACAAGGGGCACAAAACTATTTTTACCGGTGCCAAACTCTCGGAAACCAATCTTTCCGGTGCCCGCGCTTCGGCGGCTGATTTTTCCGACGCCGACCTTTCTGGCGTCATTGTTGTCGGTGCCGATTTCAGCGGCGCTAACCTTGAGGGAGCCAACCTCACCAACGCTGATTTCACCGGATCCGACTTAAGCAACAGCAATCTTCGCTCCTCCATCATGAGCGGCACCATCCTGCAACAAGCTGAAACAGGTGGCGCCAATCTCCGTGATGCCATTACCGAAGAAAGCATGGGCACCAAGATTGAGGAGCTCGACAAGACCTTGCCGGAACTGCTGGAAGAGCACACAGCCTGGGTTGCCACCGCTGGCCGTACCGGTCGTCGCCTTGATCTGAGTGGCTTTGATCTACGCACCGTACCCAATCTGCGCCACTATTCCTTAACCGCGATCAAAGCAGTTGGTGCCAATTTCTTGCGCCAAAATCTGGAAAGTCTTGAGATGCAAAGCGCGTTGCTTGATCGTGCCGATTTTCGTGACACCCAGATGCGGCGGGCTGATCTCCGTGGCAGCACCCTTAAAAACGCGATGATTGCCCGGGCAGATCTTTCCGAGGCCAATCTTTCGCCACTGCAATTTACTCATGAGGACGGTAGCCGCTGGCTACAACGCACAAATTTAAGCGGCAGTAATCTGCGATACGCTGTCCTGCGCGGCACCAATTTGACAGATTCCATCCTGATGGGCGTCGACCTGTCTTATGCCGTTCTGATTGATTGCGATTTACGTCGGGCCGACCTGACCGGGGCCATCCTCGATGGCGCCGATTTAAGTGGTGCCCTGCTGACCGGGGCTGTTCTCGATGCCCGTTATCGCAAATAACATCCAGCCTTATGGTTATCCCCGTTATTCCGACAGGCAAACCCGCAGCCTGCTGACAAACCCCCGCTGACGCAGTAACGTCAAGCCCATGCGGATCCGTCATTTACCCGAAATTCTGGTCAACCAGATTGCCGCCGGCGAAGTTATCGAACGCCCGGCCGCCGCTGTGCGTGAACTGGTGGAAAATGCGATTGATGCCGGTAGTTCACGGATCAGCGTTGATATCCGGGAGGGTGGCAAAAGCCTTATCCGGGTCGTCGATGATGGTATCGGCATGACCCGTGCCGAGCTGGTCGCAGCCCTTGATCGCCATGCCACTTCAAAACTGCCCGATGATGATTTATTGAACATTCGCCATCTTGGGTTCCGCGGCGAAGCCCTGCCCTCAATAGCAGCCGTGAGTCGCCTGACTATCCGCACCAAAATGAAAGATCAAACCGACAATCAGGGGGGCTGGGAAATTAAAGTTGAGGGGGGACGCAAAGGCGAACCCGAACCCGCAGCCCATACGCAAGGTACCTGGATCGAAGTCCGCGACTTATTCTACGCAACCCCGGCACGACTTAAATTTCTTAAAACTGACCGCAGTGAATTTGACGCAGTCAAGGATACGCTGCAGCGTCTGGCCATGGCCTTTCCGCAGATAGCTCTCAAGCTCGACCATGACGGACAAACCGTATTCTCGCATCCGGCCGCACTGAATATGGATCGCAACGAAGCGCGCCGTACACGACTGGCAGCCGTATTGGGGCGCGATTTCGCTGATAACGCCATCGCCATCAATGCCGAACGTGCCGGTGTAAAACTGACAGGTCTGGCTGCCTTGCCGACCTATAGCCGTGGCACATCCGTTCACCAATATCTTTTCGTCAATGGTCGCCCCGTCAAAGATAAACTTCTGCATGGCGCCGTACGCGGCGCCTACGCTGATGTGCTGGCCCGTGAACGTCACCCGGTGGTGGCTCTATATATAGATTTACCGTCCACTGAAGTCGATATGAACGTCCATCCTGCCAAAGCCGAAGTGCGCTTCCGCGATGCCGCGCTGGTGCGCGGACTGATTGTGGGCGCCCTCAGACATGCGCTGCACGAACACGGGCAATCGACAGCGACCACAGTATCCTTAAGCGCCCTTCATACACTACAGAACAATGCACTTGCGGCACACCGCTCCATCCATACACCGTCACCGTCTTATGGTAGCTATTATGCCTCAACGGGTCTTGCCGAAAAACTAGAACAAACCTATGAGCCTCTCTTCGTGCCCCATCCCTCTGTGCGCGCCGAAAGTCTGCCGCAAGAACACTCTGCCGCCATAACTCATCCGTTGGGGGCGGCGCGCGCGCAAATCCATGAGAATTACATTATTGCTCAGGCCGATGATGGGCTGGTGATCGTCGACCAGCACGCTGCCCATGAGCGACTGGTCTATGAACGGTTCAAATCTGAGTTGATATCTACAGGTATCGCCCGCCAAGGACTACTGACTCCAGAAATCGTTGATCTTGATGACAGCGACGCACAACGTCTGCTCGATAACGCCACCGAGTTATCTCGCCTAGGACTTGAGATTGAACCTTTCGGCAAAGGCGCGATTGCCGTGCGCAGTCTACCTGCCCTTCTGGGAAACCGAGTTGATATTGCAGGCTTAATCCACGATCTGGCCGATGAATTGAGCGAACATGGCAGTGTGCAGGGCCTCGAAGACCGCCTTCATCATGTACTGGCTACCATGGCCTGTCATGGATCGGTCCGGGCAGGCCGCCGCCTTAACGCTAATGAAATGAACTCGTTGCTGCGGGAGATGGAAGAAACGCCACTGTCCGGGCAGTGTAATCATGGACGACCAACCTGGATCAAATTGCAACTCTCAGATATCGAAAAACTTTTTGGCAGACGTGGATGAGTGAACCAGACCCGCACATACCCGATGGTAAAACCACTATCATCGCGGCCTATGGTTTAGTGAGTGCAAGCATCATTCTTTGCTTTATCCCTATAACTGCCTTTTTTATGACAGGCCTAATCCTGCTACCGATCTCTTTGCTGGTATGCTGGGGACTGCGTCTGGGAAAGCCGCATGACAGCCTGATCTATAACCACATGATCTATATTTCACGTACAATCTGGATGTACTCTCTCCTGTTATCACTAACATCCTCCATCGCCGGATTTATGGTATTTCGCTGGGCTGATAACAGTCTTTTGCATGATACGATAAACACAATCATGGGCGGTCAGAGCTATTCACACGAAGAACTTTACGGCGTGCTGCTGGATTATGCCCGCGCCAATCTCATTTTAATGATTTCAGCAGCGATGATCTGCATTGTGCCCGTTGTGGGGTATATTACCTACCGTCTGAGCCGTGGCCTGAGCCGGGCGCTCAAGGGTTATCGCCTGCCCCGACCACAGGCATGGTTCTAAGGCGTTTTCAAACCCAATGTTTTAAGGACGACTGATCCGGCGCTCAAATCACGCGCAACATTGTGCAAAGCGGCCTCCTGATTAGGGGCCCGTCCATAAAATGTCTCATCATAAATTTCAGACTTATAATCCTCCTCCACATACAAGGCCCGCAACAGGTCATCAGGCTGCGCCGGACCACAAACAAAGGCCAAGGCCAGCACTAATGACCCTGTCAGAGATGTCACCATCTGCAATACAGTAAAAGCCCAGAGATCAAGCGCCAACACCGCCTGCCGCACCTTAAAATGTGCCAAGTCCTCATGACGCAGGGCCACCAAACCGGTGGTCGTTGCCAGATTGATACCATAAACCGATTCGAACCAGCGTAACCACGGATCACGTGCTGCCGTTTCACGCGCAACCAACGCAGGCGGCTCACTGGCGCGATAGCAAAGCAGATCCGTATCAAAATAGGACAGGGCAATATCTTGTATAGCCTCCCGCTCCCGCATGACCCGGTCAAGCGCCGTCACTATGATCTGCGTCAACGGCATGGTATCAGGGAGAATATCCTGCTGCTGGCTCGACCATTCATAGGCCACAGCCTCTGCCAAGGCCGCTGCTGGCACCCGTAAAAGTGCCCCGGCGGGGGTGCGGACACTTTTACCATCCAGCTCTATCAACCATCCCCCCTGATCAGCACGGATTGATACCAACGAATAAAATTTCTTCATGGCTGCGCAGCGCCCAGATAGACTTGGCAAGGATGACGGGGCGACAAGGCCAGATTTTCAGGCTTGATCCGGCTGAAATCCGCATCTTGCTGTTTCATATCCTTGACGGTCCTAGACTGTGCCCCTCCCGATGTCTTGATATTCCATGAAGGGTACGTCCCTTTAACAGTGACCGGATACAATTTTTGTGTA
>JAMPXY010000086.1 GCA_023700945.1 Alphaproteobacteria bacterium
AGAAGACGAAGAGGCTCTGTGCGAAATTTTGCATGAAGAACTAAGCGCAGTAGGCTACAAGGTTACCGTGGCCCGCAACGGCCTTGAGGGCTTAAGCCTTCTTCAGGATGTCGAACCTGATGTGATCATTTGTGACCGCAATATGCCCGCCATGTCAGGCCATGAGCTGCTTGAGCGTCTGCGCAATTCTTATCCTCAATACAAACACTTGCCCTTCATTTTCCTCACCGCTTTGTCTGAGGCCCGGGACAAGCAAGCCGTGGCCCACTTGCGGCCTTTTGCCTATCTGGAAAAACCGCTGGATTTTCAATTGCTAAAGAAAACAATCAATGAGGCCTTAAGCGGATAGTTATTGAAAATAGCGATAAAATCGTATTCTATGACTTCACTTTAAGCCTTCAACACTCAGATAGTTGCCATGACCTATAACCCAGATTTGCTTGATAAAACCAAACGTCATCCGGAAAAGCAGAAAAATCCGGATCGTCCGATGGGTAAAAAGCCTGCTTGGATCCGCGTTAAGGCCCCGCAGGGGGAAAACTATGGCAAGACCCGAAGCGTTGTTCACTCCCTGAAACTAACCACTGTCTGTGAAGAAGCAGGATGCCCGAACATCGGCGAATGCTGGGACAAGCAACATGCCACTTTCATGATCATGGGGGAAGTCTGCACCCGTGCCTGCTCCTTCTGCAACGTGGCCACTGGTAAACCCAAAGAGCTGGACAATATGGAACCGCTGCGGATCGGCGTTGCGGTCGAAAAAATGGGACTTAAGCATGTTGTTGTGACATCCGTTGACCGCGATGATCTGGACGATAGCGGGGCCGCCCATTTTGTAAAAACCATAGGTGCCATTCGTTTTAAATCCCCGGAGACTACCGTTGAAATTCTACCCGGCGACTTTCGGGGCCGGATAGAGGATATTGACGCCGTTGCTCGAGCCAAGCCGGACGTTTTTAATCACAACCTTGAAACTGTACCGCGTCTCTATCCAACCATTCGCCCCGGTGCACGCTATTTTCGCTCGTTGCGCCTGCTTCAGCGTGTCAAAGAGATCGACCCCACGATTTTCACAAAGTCAGGTCTGATGGTGGGATTGGGTGAAACCAAGGAAGAAGTCGCCCAGGTTATGGACGATATGCGCGCCGCAGATATAGATTTCATCACCATCGGCCAATATCTGCAGCCAACGCCCAAGCATGCGCCACTGGATCGTTTCTGGACGCCAGAAGAATTTGAAGAGCTTGAACGCATGGCCCGCGCCAAAGGATTTCTGATGGTCTCAGCCACGCCGCTCACCCGTTCCAGTCACCATGCGGGGGATGATTTTGCCAGACTGCGCGCCGCACGCGAAGCCAAAATGGCCTCCGCAACCATGGCTGAATAATGCCCACTCACGCCGAACGACGCAAAATGCCCTACACCCCCGAACAGATGTTCGATCTGGTTGCAGGCGTAGACAGATATCCTGAATTTTTGCCATGGTGTCTGGCTAGCCGGATTACCAGAAGGGACGGGCACGTTTTTTATGCAGACCTGATTATTGGTTATAAAATGGTGCGTGAAAAATTTGGCTCTCGGGTGACGGCGCTGCGCCCCGATCACATCCATGTCGAATATTTATCCGGCCCGATGAAACGTCTTTCCAATCATTGGCGTTTTCTGCCGCAGGATGATGGCGGCTGCATCATCGATTTTTATGTCGACTTTGAATTTAAAAATCCCGTATTGCAGAAATTGATTGCGGTTTTCTTTGAGGAGGCTGTCAAACGAATGGTCGCCGCGTTTGAAACACGCGCCCGCGATCTATATTCATAACCACTCTATAAAATATTAACGCCGCGCCTTATCCAGATAATACTGATTATTGATTCCAATCTTGATCGTTCGGTCGTACATATCAGGCTCATTCGAAACAACTTCATCCAAAGCACCATCAAACCGTGGATAGCGATAGGACATATAAAGTTCTTCACCGCCAAGCGTTTTGAAATTCATTCCGGCAGAGCGAT
The DNA here is from genome assembly GCA_023700945.1 of Alphaproteobacteria bacterium. Classification (GTDB taxonomy): domain Bacteria; phylum Pseudomonadota; class Alphaproteobacteria; order Micavibrionales; family Micavibrionaceae; genus Micavibrio_C. Next base: position 2,013 of record JAMPXY010000086.1, read on the forward strand.
CTTCGCGCATCTCATCCACACCGGAAAGGTGTAGAATACCTATCGGCTTGTGGGGCAAAAACGGCTCGACAAATTTGCGGTTTTCTTCATCCCAGAGCGCTGGAAATTCACACAGCCAATGACACCATGCCGGGAGCAACTCAAACGCATAGTTTTCCCTGTAACACAAAACCCCGAGAGAGGCCTGTTCGGCAGTAAAGATTTTACCCTTGCGGCAAGCTTGCCTGACAAGCTCTTGCCAACGTTGCCAATGCGGTGCGTCACGGTGAAGGCAAAATGCTCCAGCCAGCAAAACATGATAGGGCAACATCTGCCGGGCAAGCTTTTTACCAAAAGCCTTGCCTATATTGTTAGCATAAAAACCGCGAATCTTAAGTGGTATATTCCCCAGCCATTTGACCCTTAACTGACGAGGATATGCCCGGTCAGCCTGCCCGGTGAGCGTAATTTTCATCCGCCTTCCGCCCTGAATAAAGAGATCAACAGCTTCCCAATTCTGTACCCAGGTATCGGAATCCATCCAGAAATAAAGATCATAGCCGGGAAACAGATGAGGAATGAACGGGCGGGCGATACAGGCTTTAAGATATTCCTTACCCTTAACCTTATGCGCAGGAACAGGGAAGGGCCAGTCAGGCTTAATAATCTTCACAGCATAAGGTGTCAGTCTTTCAATCTGCTCCTCAGTCAACCCTGCATCCATGATGCAGATATCTATATCTTTGCTTTCACGAAAGCAGCGGATTGAATGTATCCACTCACGCAATAATGGATAATAGTTACTATCCGCAGAGGAAATGAAAGCGATTTTTTCTGTCATGGCAGTTTATCAATGAACCGTATCAGGTGTTTGAACGCGGCTTCGGCTGTCTGGCGGCGCACAGATGCGCGGTCGCCCTGAAAACGATGTTCGGCTATTTCTGTTAAACCTGACTTATCCCCATAGCCAATATAAACCAGACCCACAGGCCTTTTATCACTACCCCCATCAGGCCCAGCAATTCCGGTAACAGAGAGGGCAATTTCAGCCCGACTGTGTGCCAATGCGCCCTTAACCATAGCCGTCGCTACTTGTGCGCTTACAGCACCGTGCTTCAGCAACATATCCTTAGGCACATCCAGCAACTCATGTTTAGCCTCATTCGAATAGGTTATAAAACCCCTTTCAAACACCGATGATGAGCCGGGCCGCTCAGTGATAGCCATAGCAATCATACCGCCCGTACAGGATTCCGCTGTCGTCAACATCAGCCCCAAAGCCTGCATCTTTATACTTAGAGTCTCAACCAAGTCCTGCAAGACGTGCTCCCACAATTAATAAAGCTACAAAAATTCCGGCAATAATATCATCCGCCATTACACCAAAGGCGCCGGGTAGTTTCTTATCAGCCCATGAGATCGGCCAAGGCTTCAAGATATCAAAAAAACGAAAGAGAATAAAAGCCGCAACAACAAGGGGGATATTAAGGGCTGTCGGCAGCAAGGCGACCCACATCCCGGCTACTTCATCAATGACAATTGCGCCAGAATCATGCTCGCCCGATTGCCTTTCAAAACGTCCGGCAGCCCAATAACCAAGAACACTGACACCTATAATAGCCAGCACCAAAAACGGTACCCCGCCAAACGCCAACAACAAAATCCCAAAGGGGAGAGCCCCAATGGTGCCCCATGTGCCAGGACCGGGCTTCATCAGACCGCAGCCAAACCATGTTGCCAGCCAGATCGCGGGGTCTTTGAAATTCACCTTGATCATGACCGCGGAAACTCCACAGTGGCCAGCGCCTGCGCAACAATACCTTCTTCACGGCCAGTAAAACCCAGTTTTTCACTGGTCGTGGCCTTAATGCTCACCCGCGCAGGGGGCAAGCCGCATATCTCAGCAATTCGTGCCTGCATCGCCTCGCGATAAGGTCCAACTTTAGGGCGTTCGCATACAATAGTCACATCCAGATGAACCAGCCGGCCTTGTTGCGCCGCAACCAGATGCACAGCCTTGCGCAGAAAGAGGGCACTGTCGGCATTTTTCCATTGCGGGTCAGAGGGAGGGAAATGAGAGCCAATATCTCCCGCCGCCACCGTTGAAAGCAGCGCATCGGTGAGCGCATGCAAGCCGACATCCCCATCTGAATGCGCATCAATCCCCCGATCATGCGGCACATCCACACCGCACAAGCGAATATGGGTAGCCGCATCGCTGCGGAAGGCATGAACGTCATATCCTGAACCTGTCCGTGTTTCCATCGCCGCCGATACTAGCATACGGGCAAAGCGTAGGTCTTCTGCTGTCGTAATTTTAAAATTTTCCTGTGAACCGGAAACAAAACTAACCGGATGCCCGAGGGCTGCAACCATTGCACTGTCATCCGTATAAGATGTGACGGGGTCAGCCCTGTCATGTGCCTTACAAATCAGGGAAAAACGGAAAGCTTGCGGGGTCTGGATCGCCCAAACGTTAGAACGGTCAATGGTGTGACCATCCTGATGGCGTAGCGTATCGCAAACGGGCTGGGCGAGCGTGGCAGCGCCTGTGCGTGCCGCTTCCCGAATCACCGCGCAAATATCCGCCGGGCTGACAAAAGGGCGGGCGGCATCATGGATCAGCAAAATATCATCGGCCTTCAGGTGATTCTTCAGATCATTAAGACCGTTCCTGACACTGTCGCGACGCTCACGCCCTCCTTGGACGGGCGGACGTAACCACATGCGCGGCTGTACAGCATCATGGTATAAAGATGTGTGCTCAGGATGAATAACACATGTTAATGTAATACATGAAGAAAACATACCAATAGATTGATTTATAACAATATTATTGCCAATTTTTAGATACTGTTTTGGCAACTCTCCGCCCAGCCTGCTGCCCTGACCGCCAGCAACGATCAGAACATGGTAAGAGGGAAGATCAGAGGTTGAAATAATTTCCATAGAATAGTAAGTTGCATATCTGTTTGTGTTTTTGGATAGTGATAGCCGCAGACAAAGTCAATTCTTTCATCAGGATAAGCCGTTGAACACGCATGTACAGTCCAGAGATTTTGGCAGCGCCTTCGGGCGCCTGCTGCAACGACTGTGGCATCCGCGCAACAGTATGTGGTCAAGCGGCTTTGCTCTGGTACTGATTATACTAGCTCTCGGCAGCGGCATTCTTACTTATATGGCACTGTCCGAGTTGCCACCATTCGGCAACGACACCGGCATGGTCATCTGGTTGCTGAACCTTGATCTTGTCTTGCTCATCATGCTGATAGCGGTCATCGCCCGTCGGATTATTACAGTCTGGAGCGGTCACCGCCGCGGTATTGCCGGATCGCGGCTTCATATGCGTCTGGCCTTTATCTTCAGTCTGGTAGCAGCAGTTCCTGCCGTTATCATGACTGTTTTTTCTGCTGTGTTCCTATATTACGGCGTTCAAACTTGGTTCAGCGACCGTATCCGCACAGCTGTAAGTGAATCCGAAGCGGTGGCTGTTGCCTATCTCAAGGAGCACCATCAGGTCATCCGTGCCGATATTCTGGCGATGGCCAACGATCTTGATCGACAATCCGCTATTCTGGGCACCAACGAAGACGCATTTGAGCGGATGATGAAAACCCAGCTCTTTATGCGTAATCTTTCAGAAGCGATGGTCGTTGACGGCACTGGGCGGGTCATTGCCGAAGCCGGTTTTACCTTTACGCTTTCTTTTGAAACAGTCCCTGAAAGCACGTTTGAAAAGGCCGATGCCGGAGAAGTCGTTCTTATAACAGATGACGATAGCGGTGACCGTATCCGCGCACTGGTCAAACTGAACAATTATATCGATAGCTATTTGTTTGTAGGGCGCATGGTCGATTCAACAGTGCTACGCCACCTATCGGATACACGGCAAGCGGTGGCCGCCTACAAACAACTTGAACAGCACTATTCCAGCCTACAAGTGAAAATCACCATGATCTTTGTCGTAGTGGCACTGGTATTGTTGATGTCAGCCATGTGGGGGGGGCTTATTTTCGCCCGCCATCTGGTAGCCCCGATTGCTGCCCTGACCAGCGCCGCCGACCGTATCCGCGCTGGTGACCTAACCGCCCGTGTCCAGAATTTTGAGCGCGGCGATGAGTTTGACCTTCTGGCTCGCGCTTTTAATCGTATGACCACGCAGTTACAAGAGCAACGCACCGAGCTTATTACAGCCAACCGGCAAATGGATCAACGCCGCCGCTTTACCGAGACTGTACTAGCGGGTGTCTCCTCAGGCGTAATGGGGATTGACGAAAAAGGACGTATTACATTAGCCAATTTCTCTGCCGGCGAAATATTTGAACTAAAACCTGAAGATTTGGCCGGACAAAATATCCAGGACGTTCTGCCGGACATTTCAGACCTTCTTGTGCAAGCCCGATCAAAGCCGGGACGTGTTACCCAAGGTGAAGTGCCATACAGCCGCAGCGATGAATCACGGCGCACTTTGCTGGTGCGCATTGCTATTGAAATGATCGGTGAGGAAAATATTGGGGCCGTCCTTACCTTTGACGACATCACAGAGTTGCAATCAGCCCAGCGCAAAGCTGCATGGGCCGATGTTGCGCGCCGTATTGCCCATGAAATCAAAAATCCGCTAACTCCGATTCAGCTTTCTGCCGAGAGGCTAAAACGAAAATATCTTAAGCAAATTACCGAAGACCCCGAAATATTCTCTCAATGTACCGATACCATTATCCATCACGTTGAAGATATAGGTCGTATGGTCAATGAATTCTCTGCCTTTGCGCGCATGCCTCTGCCTGTTTTCAAACCGGAAAACATTGTCCGGGACATACGTCAAATTGTCACCTTGCGGCAACAAGCTCACCCAGAATTTCTTATAAGTTTTGAGAATGACTCCGGCTATGATCCCAATATGATGATCGATGTTGATGGACAGCAAATCAGACAAGCTTTTACCAATATCATTCAGAATGCCATAGACTCTGTACAGGCCCGACGTGAGCAAGAAGGAACGCCCGGTCAATTGCTTGTATTGCTGTCACGGCGAGGGCAGAATCAGGAATTGGTAATCAGTGTCATTGATAACGGACTAGGTTTTCCCAAAGATCAGGAAGCTGGTAGGCTGGTTGAGCCTTATGTCACAACACGCGAAACCGGCACCGGGCTAGGACTAGCCATTGTTAAAAAGATAATGGACGACCATAAAGGGGCGCTGATTCTAGGACCTACAGACGGAATCAAATCCATGCCGGGTTGGCATGATTATGGCGGCGCCTGCGTTTCATTAATTGTGCCCATCACCAGCTCTGACATTAAAAGGGAAGTGGCTTAGATATTATAATGGCAGTAAAACCAGCAGATATTCTGATTGTTGATGATGAGTCAGACATTCGCACCTTAATCCAAGGCATATTGGAAGATGAAGGCTACACTATCCGTCAAGCCGGTAATGCCAAACACGCCTATGAGAAATTATCCGAGCGTGTCCCTGACCTTGTTATCCTCGATATATGGTTACAATACAGTGAACATGACGGCCTAAAAATTTTAGAAAATTTTAAGGCTCAACATCCTTTGTTACCTGTCATTATGATCAGTGGCCACGGCACGATCGAGACCGCTGTGACGGCTATTCGCAATGGGGCCTATGACTTTATTGAAAAACCCTTCAAAACTGACCGCTTGATTTTGATGGTAGAAAGAGCGCTTGAGTCCGCGTCCTTAAAGAAAGAAAATGAAGTTTTAAGACAGAAAACGCAAGGCCCCTCCGATTTAGTGGGATCGTCACCCGTCATGGCCACTATCAGGAACACTTTAAACCGGGTGGCTCAAACCAGCAGTCGCGTCCTGCTAACGGGTGAGCCCGGCACCGGCAAAGATGTTGCTGCCCGCATGATCCACAAACTATCCCAACGTGCTGAAGGCAACTTCGTGGTATTGAATTGTGCAACCATGCTCCCTGATCGTCTGGAAATGGAGTTGTTTGGCAATGAATCCGGCGTCATGGGTGAAGGCGCACGTGCAGGCGTTCTCGAACAAGCCCACGGGGGCACTCTTTTTCTGGATGAAGTGGCCGATATGCCTCTTGAAACCCAAACCAAAATCATCCGGGTTCTACAGGAACAAAAATTTCAGCGCCTCGGCGGTAAAGAACTAATCGAAAGTGATGTCAGAATCATTTCTTCATCCAACCGTAACCTCGAGGACGCCATTGCGCGGGGACATTTCCGTCAGGATTTATTTTACCGCCTGAATGTCGTGCCAGTAGATATGCCTGCTCTACGTCAACACCCCGAGGATATACCAAGTCTGATAGACTATTTCGTCCAAGCTTATTCAAAGCAATCTGGTTTGCCGACACTCAGTTTTTCTGAAGGGGCGCTTGCAATCCTACAAGCCTGTGACTGGCCGGGAAATGTGAGAC
>JAMPXY010000087.1 GCA_023700945.1 Alphaproteobacteria bacterium
CTGGCCAAACTTAAGAGCGGCACCCAAATTCCATGCTGTCAGATCATCCTCTGAAGCAGCATCCTCTTCATGATCCACATGGGTATATCCACCGCCCAATGTCAGATCAACACTTTCAAACTGGCCATTATAACGAGCTGCAACATCCCACGAGGCACCGTAAGCTCCGGCCACATCATCGGAATTCACACCATTAAGGCTGCGGGAAACAGCCGTGGCTTCCTGGTTACCCGTGTATGAGGTTGCCTGCACATCCGGTGTATAGGAAACACCAGCCTGAAAGCCGTTAAACACCGGAGACATATAACTAACCTTGTCAGAGGTGCTGGTGACATCCTGAGAATAATCCCACTCCATCGCTGACAGACCGGTAAAGGCCGCCGGGGCCACCCCGTAATTAATGCCCTGAATCAACTGACGCAAACCATCATAATTGGCATCAGCCGAGGGGGCAGCAACCTGCAACAGAAAAGCAGCACCATCATCGCCGCCAAACCCCAGACGACCCCACGAGCCAGACAAATACATAGTCGAGGTATCAAGGGCGAAACTGTCACCCATATCAGCAGCCGCTTCAATCAAAACACCAACAGTTAATCCATTATCCAGCGTGGTTTCGCCTTTGAAATGAACTTCGGTATCCCGCAAGATATCGATGTGGCGCTCTTCTGAGCCTGCCGCCGTATCCTGAGACGCATACGTCACATAACCAATCCAGTAACCACCCAGCCCCAAAGACAAGGCGCTTTGGTCACCCTGTGCAAAGGCCGGCGCAGAAGCAAATGCAAGCAGAGCAACAGCTGTGGTCGCCAAAAAATTCTTAATCATGAGTGCAAAAATCCTTAAAAAATTAGAACAAGGACAGAGAATCTCATAAAAAAAACCTCTCACCAAGGAGGATTTCAATGAGTTGATAAAAACTGCAATAATATTACTTTCCCGTAAAGCGGACATTCAGCTCTACCACATCCGGACCAATCACCGGATAGGAGGCTGTTAACGGAATGGCTGTCTGCGGCTGAATGTCTGCACCCGGCGAGTCGTAAACCCAACTCTCGGTCTCCTGACCGTCTACCGTACGCAAAGCAAAGCGCAGGCCCGGCACTTTAACCGCATGAGGCTTTATATTCATTACCTCGCCATCGACCTTTAATATTTCAACACCTTCGGCGTTAAATGTGGTTGTCGCCGTCATGTTCTCAAACATCAAGCCGGCCCCTGCTTCCGGCCCGGCCAGCCCTAGCGCATCATAAAGTGCCACACTATCGGGCCATTGTGCCATCACCGGCCCTCTGGCTACTAATAGCCCCGCAAAAATAATACCCCCCACAAACAGCGCCGCCATAAAACCTGACACCACGCCTCCTGAAATTTTGTGCGTGGACTTGTCTTCTGTAAGAATGACATCGGCCAGAGCGGGTACATCATAACCAGCGCTCTTTTCTTTTACAGAATCATCATGGGCGGAGACCTCATGTAAGGACTCATCCTCCGACTCCTCCGGGATCTGAAACCATTCATGGCCGCAAATCGTGCACTTCACCCGACGACCCGCCGCCCCCAACAAATGAGTAGGGAGCAAATAGCGCGTCTGGCATTCTTCGCAAGTCAGGATCATAAAATTAGTGCCTTGTGGGTTTCCTCCGGTTCTTCACCGGCATGTCTTTGAAACGCCTCTTTTTATATTTATAAAGGTGGTCTGGAATATCGACAAGCCAGCTTCTGTATGGAACCTTAATTATGCCAATTAAACTGTGGGCAGTTTTGCTTTTGCTCCTCTGCTTCCCCACTGTCCCGGCAAAGGCCAATCTAGGCTGTACCGCTGGAGACCGCGCTTGCCTGCTCTCACAACTGGGCAAAGACGCTGACTCTATCACTGAAAATAACTGGCGCGACCAAACCTACCGCGAACTCGCCAAACTGCTTACCTCCGAAAATAAAATAGCCGAAGCTCTGAAATTGATCGGCAAGATCAAAAACCCAGACACCAAAGCCATGACCATCCGCGGGATCGGCATGGCCGCTGCCGATTTAAATCTACCCGAAGAAACATTAAGTGATTTATTCAGCAAGCTACGAGCTGAGGCCGCAACGATAGAGCACGAGCCCTCTTTTGCGATTGCCCTGACGTATATCGCCATGTCACAAGCCTATGCCCGTGATGATCAAGGTGCGATGACTACAGCGGCATCCATGACCAATGCCGCACTACGAAACAAAGCTTACGGAGAAACCGCCGAGGTACAGGCAGAGCGCAACGATTTATCTGCTGCACTCCAAAGTCTCGCTGCCATAGACGATCCGGGCTATAAGGATAAGGAACTAGGCCTTGTCGCCAAAATATTTACAAATCTCAACGAGAGCGATTCAGCCTTGACGGTGGCCGGACAGATCAGCAATTCCTATGAGCGCGCACAAGCCCTGCTTTATATTTTGAATCACAAGACAGAAGCCCCTGCCCCAGTCTCAACCCCTGCGCCCACCACTGAGATGGACCTCCAGCCATGATCCGGTTTGAACATGTCGGCCTGCGCTATGGCATCGGGCCAGAGGTTCTGAGTGATATCAATTTCACACTGGCCCCTGGCTCTTTTCATTTTCTCACCGGCCCTAGTGGCGCGGGAAAAACCTCACTAATGAACCTGATGTATCTTGGCCGCCTGCCCACACGCGGCCTTGTGACCATGTTCGGTCAAAACATCAACAAGATGAAACGTGAGGATATGGTGGCCATCCGCCAACGTATCGGCGTCGTATTTCAAGACTTTCGCCTACTCAATCACATGTCAACTTTTGATAATGTCGCCTTGCCTCTACGTATTGTCGGAAAACCGGAAAAGGAAATCCAGAGCAATGTTAGTGAGTTGCTGGAATGGGTGGGATTGGGTGAACACATGAATGTCTTGCCCAACACCATGTCAGGCGGCCAACAGCAAAGAATTGCGATTGCTCGCGCTGTCGTGACCAGACCGCGCCTGTTGCTGGCGGATGAACCTACCGGCAATCTGGATGATGAAATCGGCGAACGCCTGCTCAGCCTGTTCGAACAGTTAAACCGGATGGGCACCACACTGGTGATTGCTACCCACAACCAGATGCTGATGGATAAGTTCCCGCATCCGCGATTGATCCTGTCCAAGGGGATACTCACCATTGAGGAATCAAAATTCAATCTGCGTAAAAAACTGGAGGGGCTGTTCTAGATGAAGGTTGTCCCTCTGCAAAAAAAAGAAAAAGTGTTGGGTAAAGTCTATGGCAAGCGCCGTTACGATCTACCCCTCAACAATAACGAGAATACCCGGTTTCTGGTTATTCTGATTGCCCTGATGAGTTTTCTGGCGACATTGGGACTTTCGGGATTTTTTACACTGGGGGCAATGGCAGAGCGCTGGACATCCGGGTTGAAGAATAATCTGACACTTGAAATCCCTGCGGAAACAAAAGAGGGGCGCTTGTTGTCTGCCGAAGAAATGACCAGCCTGACACAAGCAGCCGTCAGTATTCTTTCTTCTTACCCTGCCGTTGAATCCCACACCGTGATGAGCCGTGAAGATATCCAGAAACTAGTAGAGCCCTGGCTGGGTGAAGGTACCTTATCTGCTGCTGCCTTTCCCTTACCGGGACTGATTTCCGTCAAAACAAAACCGGGAACAGAGCGCAAAAGCCTTGAGGCTCTCACGGAAAAAATTCACAGCGCCGTAGCTGGAGCCCGACTCGACACTCACGAAAGCTGGCTTAGAGACGTACTGCGTTTTACCGGCGCCCTGCAGTTTGCAGCCACATTACTGCTAGCCACCATTGCGCTAACAACCATTATTGCCGTAGCAGGCGCGGTCAATGCCCGGCTTTCAGTACATCGTGCCGATGTTGAGCTCTTGCACCTGATGGGTGCTACAGACAGGTACATATCGCGCCAATTTCAGCGCCACGCCCTGCTATTAGGGCTGGCCGGGTCAGCGGCAGGCGTGGCCGCCGGTAGTCTGGGCTTACTGGCGATAGGCTGGATGACCGGTGAGATGGATGTCAATCTTCTGCCTCAACATCGCCTGAGCCTACCGCAAATTATCTCCACCGCCACCACCCCCCTCATCATCGCCCTGTTGGCGGTGATGGCTGCCCGGCAGACCGTCCTGCAAGCACTGGCAAAAATGCCATGACAGCCTCCACGAATATAGATAAAAACCCCTTCAGGATGCGAGGTTGGCAGTGGCTGGCAACCTTTTTAGCCGCCTTTGTCTTTCTCTGGCTTGCCGGCTTTGGCATGTTTACACACTTCGTCAGATCACTGAGCGCCTATAATCCAGAACAACCCACCGATGCGATTATTGTCCTGACCGGGGGCGCACAACGGGTCAATCAGGGCCTTGATTTATTAGCCCAAGGGCAGGCAAAAAAGCTTTTTATCAGTGGTGTAAATGGCCATGTCACCCTCAATGAAATACTTGATCTCTGGCAGCGCCCTATTATCAAACAGGATATAGATGATTGCTGCATTATCCTTGACCATAAGGCTAAAAATACAATCCAGAACGCTCGTGAAACAAAATTGTGGGCAGAGCAACAAGGCATCAAGACAATCCGTCTTGTCACCTCGGATTATCATATGCCGCGCGCGCGCCTCGAATTTCATGCCACCATGCCTGATGTTGAAATTTTGCCCTGGCCCGTAAAATCCTCTAGTAACCAAACTGAGCAAGTAAAATTCTGGCAAGTCTGCTTCGGGGAATATAACAAAAGTATCATTACACTGATCAAACTATACCTGCTGCCAGTGTGGGCACAGAAGCATATGGACCTTATGTTATGATTTTTCTACGCTCGACCTTGTTTAATCTTTTTTTCTATGGACTGACAGCCCTGGCCTGCATTCTATGCCTGCCCGCCCTGTTCATGCCGCGCCCCCGCGCTATGCGCGTGGTCAAGGCCTTTGTTCGTTCGGTCTATGCCCTTGAAAAACTATTTATAGGTCTTGATTTTGAAGTGCGTGGTCAGGAAAATTTGCCTGCCAGCGGTTCCTTCATCGTCGCGGCCAAACACCAATCCCCTTACGAAACCATGAAATTGCACATCCTTTTTGACGACCCTTCGGTCATTCTGAAAAAGGAACTGCTTAAAATTCCGCTCTGGGGAAAATTTCTGGCCAAAAGTGATCCAATTGCGATTAACCGCGGCAGCAAGGAATCCGCCCAACAAATTATTGAAGGCGCCAGACGCATGCAAGAGCAAGGCCGCCCCATCATCATCTTTCCACAAGGAACAAGGGTCTATACTTGGCAGACGACCCAGGACAAGCCATACAAAAGCGGTGCCGCCCGCATGCAGGAAACTACAGGCCTGACAATCATCCCGCTAGCCCTGAACACCGGCGTTTTCTGGCCCCGGCGCAGTTGGCGCAAATGGCCAGGCAAGGTGGTATTTGAATTTTTACCTCCGATTGCGCCGGGGCAGGCGCCGGGTGAAACCATGAAACAACTAGAAGCGCTTCTTGAAGCCGAAAGCAAAAAGCTCGAGAATGAAGCACTGACACTTAACCCCCGCATCCCCCGTAGTAAAAGACCGCCCTCTCCATGAAAAAACTCTTTCTTTCTCTACTGACCGCTCCCCTGTTCATCATCGCCGCCTATGTGTGCTGGTGGCTTTATATCGCAAACGCAGTCAAGACCGAACTGGCATCAACAAGGGAGATTACCCACTACGAGATAACTGGCTTCCCCGGCTCAATCGTGGTTTCCGGCTCCGCCCTTGTCGCTCAACCCATCAAAGATAATGTCCACAATATAGTTATTCCGTCCTTCAAGATCAGCAGCAAGCCTTTCCACAGTGCGGAAGCTACGCTGACCTTGCCGCAAGGTTTATATATAGAGGGCGATCTTGATCTCGAAGTCTGGTCACTGGATTATCTACAACTCAAGGGACCGCTGCCGCTTGACCTGCCTGCGGCTTTTAACCAAGAGAGTTTAAGCCTTTGGCGCGATCATGGCGGCAGCATCACCGTCAACTACTTTTCCTTGAAGAAACGAGAGTTGAACGCAGAAGGTGCGGGCACCATTACCCTCGACGACGCCTTGCAACCTACAGGTTTGGTCAATGCCCGTATCCACGGTCACCTTGAATATATCAAGTTTATGGTCGAAAAAAATCTGATCGACAGTAAAGGTGCAATGTTGGCCTCAACAATTCTTGGGGGACTCTCAAGCCCTGATGAAGACAGCGGGGAGCATCATATGGACATCGGCATCAGCCTTAAGAACCGGACGCTTTACGCAGGGCCTCTGGCTGTGGCACAAGTGCCGGTGATTGATTGGGGTATCGATAATCAGCCTGTTTCGCATCAATCACCTGACGGCGTATCGCCCGTGTACGGGCAAACATATCCTGCAGCGCCTGCCCATCCCCCCAGCGAATAGCCCGCTGCATACCGGTCAGGTCCTCGGTAAAACGCTGCACAATCTCCAATACCGCATCTTGGTTATTGATGAAGATATCGCGCCACATCACAGGGTCAGAGGCTGCAATCCGGGTAAAATCGCGAAACCCTGAAGCCGAAAATTTTATGACATCGGCTTTAAGATGATCCTCAAGATCAGAGGCTGTCCCAACAATCGTATAGGCAATCAGATGCGGCAAATGCGATGTAATCGCCAGCACCAGATCATGACGGCGGGGCTCCATAAATTCTATATTCGATCCCGCTGCTTCCCAAAGTTTAGTGACCTTTTCAATCGCATTTAGCGGTGTTTCCGGCAGCGGCGTAATAATCGCCCAGCGACCTTGAAACAACTCGGCAAAGCCTGCTTCCGGCCCCGAGTGCTCGGTGCCGGCAATCGGGTGTGCTGGAACAAAATCAACATAATCGGGCAAGTGCGGCATAACCGCAGCAATAACCGCCTGTTTGACTGACCCGACATCCGTAATCACAGCGCCTTTCTTAAGACCGGGCGCTATAATCTGTGCAACCGGACCACAGGCCCCCACCGGCACGGCCAGCACGACAAGGTCACTGCCCTGCACAGCAGCCGTCAGATCCGTAGAGGCTTCATCCGCAATCCCCAGTGCCAGTGCCTTGTCACATACCTCCTGCGAGATATCACCACAGACAAGCCGGGCCACAGGATGATCACGACGCAACACACGAGCAATCGAAGACCCAATCAAGCCAAAGCCAATGATAGTTACCTGATTAAAAGCCATGTTAAGCAGTCTTCTTGGTGGTGAGAGAGGCCTGTTCAAGCGCACTTTTTCCGACTTTATCTTCATAAATCGGCGGAGTTGGATAGCCTCCCAGACATAAACAACGCCCTTCAGGATATTCCAGCTTGTTCAAAAGCTCAGAGAGATTGGGATCATCCTGTGCAACATAACCATCAACCTCAAGCAAGTGAAGGGTATTGCCGCTGCCTTTATGGGTCATGCTGTAGAGGGTGCGTGCAGGCAAACCCATATCCTTGCAGCGATCAATAATTCTTGTGCGGCTGATATGGTGATCCAGATCCAGCGCCAGAAAAGAGCGATCATCTCCCGAAGGTTCGAATTTTATTTTGGCCACAACCAAGGCCTGATGGTCTGGTGTGATGTGGGTGCGGGTGCGATCACCAAACGGCAATCGCGCCATAATCCGCATCGGGTTGTCGCCTGTTTCGTTCATCAATAACGACCACCACGGTTTGTCATCCTCCAGTTCCGGCCACGGCACCACCGCAAACGTCACCTCGCCCTCGCGGACGGCAGCAAGCGCACTCTGTGCAGTTTCTGATTTTTGCATCGGCAAGACCGAACTGAAATAATCCTTAGCCATGTCCCAATAGAGCAAGCCCTTGCTATCAGGCGGCACCGTCACGGTGGCCTTCAACCCTGTTTGCACCAAAGACACCGCGCCAACCAGTTCCCGCCAGATGCGTGCAATCGCCTCACGCGGCAATACGCCAGTATGGCGTGCCAGCAAGCGGCGGATCATCATCGCTTCACGCTCAGGCTGGACAGTGTGCATCTGGTTACGGCGCTTGGCCTCGGTGACTTTAACAATCAGTTCGGCCCGCTTCATCAACAGGTCATGCACCTGATGATCAAGCGCATCAATTTCACGGCGGATTTCTTCGAGGCTTTGAGACATGGTCGATTCAATACCTCTCCTATACTGAAAAATCAAAGAAATTCTATGACTTAACAGCAAAAACCCTGCTTTAGGGTGC
>JAMPXY010000088.1 GCA_023700945.1 Alphaproteobacteria bacterium
AGCCATACGCACTCAGACCGGCCTTGTCACAGAGCAAGCCTATGAAAAAGGATTAGCTTATAACCACACCCTCGAAGCCGCTGAAACCCAGCAGCAATGGGGATGGACCAGCCGCATAGAGGTCATGGACAATGCTGTTTTTGTAAGGCTGCAAGACAAAGACGGACAGGTAATTAAAAAGGCAGGCGTTGCAGCGGATGTAATCCGCCCGATCAAAAGCGGCCATGATTTTAAGATCACATTGCATGAATTGCCAGATGGGCGCTATACCGCCCCGCTCACATTTCCGCTACCCGGCGAATGGAAAATCAGAATTTATGCACAATCAGATGGCAAAACTTATCAGGCCAGTCAGATAATTATGGCACCTTGAAATATGACTGACCGTAGCACCCAGACTCTTTCAAAAGTAATACCGTATGTTCATACAGACGATCACGGTCTTCATCATCTAGCCTTGGCGGTAGAGGGCGTCCATTGCGCAGGCTGCATCCAGAAAATAGAAACAGCTCTGCACAAGGAGACCTATATCCAGCATGCACGACTGAATTTTTCAACTCGCCGCCTCAATATTACATGGAAGGGCCTGCCCCAGTCAGCTGACCAGATTTATGATATTCTCTCTGCCTTGGGTTATAAATCAATACCGTTTGATAGCCTCTCGGTTGCCCGCCACAATGAAAAAGAAGCCAAGTTTCTGCTGCTCTGTCTGGGGGTAGCGGGTTTTGCCGCTGGCAACATTATGCTGGTGTCTTTTGCCCTGTGGACGACCGATGCCGCCACCATGGGCGTGGCAATGCGGGACTTTCTACACTGGATATCAGCCCTGATTGCAATACCCGCTATCACCTTTGCCGGACGGCCCTTCTTCAATTCAGCTTGGCAGGCGCTTAAATCCAGACGCACCAATATGGATGTTCCTATTTCAGTGGGATTGATCCTGACGACTTCGATGAGCCTGTTTGAACTCGTCACCCACGGCGAACATACCTACTTTGACTCAGCCGTGATGCTGATGTTCTTTTTGCTGATCGGGCGTTATCTTGATTATCTGGCCCGCGCCAGCGCACGTAGTGCCGCTGATGATCTGCTCGGCATGATGTCCGGCACTGTCACAGTTCTCGTAGATAACCAGCCCCAGACAATTTTGATCAGGGATATTCAGGAAAATCACGTATTGCTGATTGCCGCAGGGGAGTATATCCCGGCCGACGGCATTATCATGGCTGGCGCTTCGGAAATGGATACCAGTCTGGTCACGGGTGAATCGCTACCCTGTGCAATGAGTAGCGGAGATAGCGTCGCCTCGGGTTATCTTAACCTCTCAGCGCCCTTAACCATTCGCGCGCTCCGCAGTCCCGAAGATTCGCAAATCGGCAATATGATCCGTTTAATGGAAAAAGCTGAACAATCTCAAGCCCGCTATGTCCGCATCGCCGATAAGGTAGCGCGCCTTTACACCCCGGTTGTGCATTTTCTGGCCCTGCTAGCTTTTCTTGGATGGTTAGGCGTGGGCCATATACCGTGGCAGGATGCCCTGCTGATAGGTGCCACTGTCCTGATTATCACCTGTCCCTGCGCTTTGGCTCTGGCGGTGCCCGTGGTTCAAGTTCTAGCTGTAGGCACCTTGATGAAACGCGGAATCATGGTGCGCTCGGGTGATGTACTGGAAAAACTTGATCATATTGACACGATCATCATGGACAAGACCGGCACCCTGACTCAGGGCGCGCCTGTCCTGATTAACCATTATGATATTCCTCCGGATATTTTCAGACTGGCAGCCTCTCTGGCAGCACACAGCCGCCATCCGTTGTCACAGGCCCTGCTGCGGGCCTATAGCGGCGATTTGGTGGAGCTTTCGGTTGACGAAGACCCTGGCCACGGCCTGCGGGCCTCCTTCAACGATTCTGACCTTCGTCTGGGACGGCGCTCATGGGTCACGAAGCAAATATTGCCTGAACATCCCGATTCTATGGAGATCGTATTCTCGATTGATGGCAATAACCCAGTTATATTCCTGTTCCGTGACAGCCTGCGTGAGGATGCAAACACCGTAATAGCTACCCTGAAAGATAAGGGATACCGCCTTATCCTGCTTTCTGGAGACCGTCCCGACATAGTCAAAACAATCGCCCGCGCTGTAGGGATAGAAGAATACGAGGGCAATCTCTCACCGGCAGATAAATACAAAAAACTGGAATCCTTGCAGCAACAAGGGCATAAGGTAATGATGGTGGGCGACGGTATCAATGACGCCCCTGTGCTGGCCGGGGCCGAAGTATCAGTATCACCGGCTTCTGGAATCGATATAGCCCGGAATGCAGCCAGTGTTGTGTTTAATGGTTCCCGGCTGCAACCTTTAATCACTTTAATTCATACGGGTCGGAGATCTCAGGCGATTGTAAGGCAGAATTTTCTTATGACGATTATCTACAATCTGATTGCGATCCCTCTGGCTCTGGCGGGTTATGTGACCCCGTTGATTGCGGCCGTGGCTATGTCTGTTTCATCACTGGCTGTGACAATCAACGCCTTCCGGGTACGGGGAGCCTGATGAACATACTTCTTTTCATGATTCCACTCGCCCTTTGTCTTGGACTACTTGGTCTAGCTGCCTTCATCTGGAGCCTAAAATCGGGTCAATATGACGACTTAGACGGAGCCGCCCAACGCATCCTGATCGAAGAACCGGATAATCCACCAGAAGAAAAATATCCTCCTCACCCCAAGAATGATTGATTTTTATCAAATACAGTTCACGCTGAAGGCGACATAATCTTTCCGTTATTCACTTTCCAGATCAAGGACATCAATATGAAAAGCATCAAACATCTGGCACTGCTCTGCACGACGCTGGCCCTTTTTTCTCCGGCTGCTCCCGTTTTTGCTGAGACAAACAGTGTCTGGGACAAAGAAAACTGGCAATTCCGTCTGCGGGCCATAGGCGTTCTGCCTGATGAGGATTCCACAGTTAATATCGGTGGTGAGGCCAGCGTTGGCGATGCGTTTGTACCTGAATTTGATATTTCTTACTTCTTCACCAAGAATATTGCCGCAGAGCTGATTTTGGCAACGGCCCAGCATCAGGTGAACTATACAGGCGATGTCAATCTCGGGGACACCATGATCCTGCCCCCTACCCTGGCCCTGCAATATCACTTCACCCCCGAAAGCCGTTTCAGCCCTTATGTTGGTGCGGGTCTTAACTACTCGATCTTCTATGGTGAGGATTCAGGCACAGGGTTTACTGATCTGGATGTCGATGGTGGCCTTGGTTATGCCCTGCAAGCCGGCTTTGATTACTGGTTGACAGATAACTGGGGCGTCAATGTTGACGTGAAAAAGATTTATCTTAACATTGATGCCGAACTAAACGGTGGCACAATCCGGGCTGACGTTGATCTTGATCCCTGGATTGTGGGCACCGGAGTTTCATACAGATTCTAAAGATAATTTCGGTCGGCTGGCCTGGCTGACACTAATCGGGGTCTCTGTTAATGCAGAGGCCCTGATTTTTTATGACGCAGACACATGCCGTTGCTCGGCTGCAACTGGCAGATACTGATCGAAAGCCGCGCAAACGAGGCGTGCTGACTGCCGGGCCAGAGCATGAATGGTACCATCCGCCGAAACCCGTGACAGGCCATCTCTGACCAACGGCATAACTGATTCATAAACTCCGGCAAAATCATGATCAGGCATGCCCAGCCGCGCTGCCTCAGCAAGAGGATTCACCGAGAGCGTACACATCATCTTCTCTATTACTCGGGCACGAATTTTATCCTGCTCGGTCATCTCGCAGAACTTATCTACTGGTAACTGACCGGAGACCACCCGGTCACGATAAGGCGGCAGATGGACAAAATTTTGCACATAGACATCGCCTAATCGGCTGATACCGCTAGCCCCCAGCGCCAGCAGATAGGGACAGTTATCATCAGTATAACCCTGAAAATTACGGCTCAGATTATTTTCACGCAATGCCGTAACCAGACTGTCTGTTTCTTTGCAAAAATGATCAATACCAACCGGAATATACCCCACCCCCTCAAAAACATCAGAGGCTGTTTCAAATAAATCCAGCCGTTGCTCAACTGAGGGCAAGGCTTCTTCTTGAATCAACCGCATATGTTTCTTTAGCCACGGTACATGGGCATAACCAAACAAGGCAATTCTTTGCGGATCAAGTGCTAATGCCTTCTCGGCAGTCTCCTTTATGGTGGATTGTGTCTGATAAGGCAGACCGTACATCAAATCAATATTCACATTTTTAATGCCATAGTCACGGCACATCTTAATGGCACGTTCACAAGTCTTATAATCTTGTGAACGATTTACTGAATCCATCACCTGCTGATTAAAGTCCTGAACCCCCAGACTCGCACGATTAACACCGGCCTTCTCGTAAGCCGCAAACTTTTCTTCACTGGCCGCGCGCGGATCAATCTCAATAGATATGCCTGCCTGCACACCAAAGCGAAACACCTTCCGCAATCGCGACATGATGCGCCGAAAATCGGAGGGCCTGAGCATAGTGGGGGATCCGCCGCCAAAATGGAGATAGCGCACCTCCAGATTTTTGGGCTTCAATACAGGCGCGAGCAAATCCAGTTCCTGCATAAGCCAATCTGTATAATCTGCCACCGCCCCATACCGATTTGTCACGCGTGTGTGACACCCGCAAAACCAGCATAACTGGTTACAAAATGGCACGTGAATATAAAGCGATATCTGAGTACGTGCGGGTATTCTTTCCAATGCCGCCCTAAGCCAGTCCTGTGTGGCCCCCGTCTTAAAATGAGGCGCTGTCGGATAACTGGTATAACGAGGCACCATACGGTCATGTTTGAGGATGGATTCTTTCAAAGTACTATTCATTGAAACACACCTTCAGCAATTACCTGACCACCGGGCACACCCCGCCCGCACCCCTGCGTTCGCCAAAGAACCACCGTCTCAGAGCTATTGATGTCCTTATTAGAGCCACTCATAGCCCATGGTGGCATGGGTTAGGGAATAACCCCTTGACCCAAATCAAGCATTTTCAAGATCTCGCAAATTCCTGATTATTTATTGAAAATAATGATTTAATACCGCCTGCCGAAGGCCGCGCTCCAATAAGATATCCCCACTAATCAAGGGGATAGAGAATCTCGATGACTTCTATGATCTCAATTCCGCCAGATAGGCGCAGTTCAATGCTATCACCCGTCCGGGCCTTCATCAGCGCTTTGGCAACAGGGCTAAGCCAATTGATTTTACCCACATCCAAATCTGCTTCATCCACACCGACCAGTTTGACCGTCACTTCACGCTCATCCTCATGGACATAAGTTACCGTGGCGCCAAAGAAAACCTGTTCCAGCCCCTGCTGGCGCCGAGGGTCGACGATTTCTACATCCTCAAGCCGTTTCGTTAAATAGCGGATGCGCCGATCAATTTCACGGAGACGTTTCTTGTTATAAAGATAATCACCATTCTCGGAACGATCACCATTACCGGCCGCCCAGGAAACAATCTCGACAATGCGCGGACGTTCCTTACCCAGCAGCCATTTTAATTCTTGCTGCAAAGTGGCATGACCTGTGGGCGTCATCAGATTTTTGGCATGCATCGGCAGGGGATCCGGGTCCTCCAGATCATCCTCAATGTCGCTCTCATTTTCTTTGGTAAATGCCTTACTCATATAATTATGCTAATTAGAACTGAAGATTTCTACAATCAGAATTTAAACTTAAGCCGCTTAAGTATATGGTCAGGGCCAATATTATCCTTATAATGGAACCCTATAACATTCTGCTTCGAGGGCTCAACATGACCATTCTGCGCACTGCCTTACTCACTGTTTGTCTTTTGTCCCTAGGGGCCTGCGCCTGTGGCCGCAGCGAAGATTTCACCGGTTCTCCTTACCTGAATGAACGCACTGCTGGATCAGGACAAATCGACGAGGGTTGCTTCCGCCGCGCGATCTTCTAAGGTTTTTCCTATTAATAATGCGGAGGCTTATCGCGGGCTGCCATTTCAGCCACACTGAGACCCTCATCACGCCCGGCCTCGTCGGCACTGGCCATCATATGGGTCAGTCTGCTTTGCGTCAGCTCAAGCTGCAATTTCAGACGTTCAATATCCTGCCACTGCGCATTGAGAGCATCACTCAGGTCCTGTATTTGCCGCTCATGATCAGCCAGAACCCGCTCCATCCGTTCGATTACATCGTTTTCCATGTCGCATTGATAAGCCCACACCCCTGCCGATGCAATCTTTTCCCGCAGACAACCTCGCCATAAGCACCTATTAATTTTTTAAAGAAAACCTATGAAAATCAAAGGAATACCTGAATCCTATCCCTTTGAACATTAGACATAATTTATATTAAAAGTTAAGATATTAATAGGCGTATATAAAAAAATACTGAGTAAAGAACAGATACATTATGGCTTTTGAGCGTCGTGAAATCCTGTTTACGCTCCCGGAAATTCGGGATTCCTTGCTAGCGATTGATGGCGGGTTGGGAAAAATACCAGTACGGACCGACATCCGTTTGATTGAGGCCCTGCACACCCGCGATAACCAAAGCCAATTCCACATCATCCGCGAACGTTATTCGCAGATATACAAGCAGTGTATCGGCAAGTACGGGGTTATGTTCCGCGCCGGAGGCATTGGCAAACGCGGTTATGAAGAAATTTATGAGTTTTTTGTTGATGAAGAAACCATGGTGAAGGCTATCCTCCTCGCCTGTAAACGCAGCGGCGTTATGCTCCCGCGCGGCCCCAAAAAAGAAGTGGTCGCGCGGGATCTCTTTATCGGTTTCCAGTTCGAGTTAGGCCATAGCGCCATTACTCTTGAACTGGAGGAAGCCTGACATTCAACTAGCTGGGGGACGTCCCTCTAGGCTGTGCCACGACAGACGGGTTAACCGCATTGGTGCGCTTGTGTCCAGACTGCTGACTGGCGGCGTTGGCGATACATTCATCAAAAGCATGATCGTCACCGTTCTCGATCATCTTTTTCAGCAAGGGATGGCGTTTGCAATCGCTGGCATCGAATTTCACATAGCCAAAATCATCTTTATAAACCGGATTTTTGGCAAATCTTTCTATCATGGTCACATAAGCCGACCGTGAATTGGTGCGATCATTTTGTGAATCATCGCCCATAAACACAAATGTCGACCCCATGCCGTAGCGGCTTATGGCCGTCTTCAAATTCTTGCCGGTGGCGTTCTGTGCCTCATCAAAAATACAAAACTTATTCTTGAAAGTGCGTCCGCGCATAAAGGCATGAGGTTCAATCTTGATCAAACCCAGCTTGCACATATCGCGGCGCATATCCTCACCGACCCAGTCATCAATCGCCTCCATGATCTGGAGAACGTGCGGCAACATTTTTTCATCTTGCGTCCCCGGCAGGAAACCCAGTTTTTCATCGGCTTCCACCGCAGGGGCATTCACAACAATCCCGTTAAATTTTCCCTCAGCCAAGCCCTTCAAACCCATATAGCATGTCCAGATGGTTTTGCCGGTGCCAAATGGCCCATCAATTACACTCATATGTTTGGAATCCACTTCACGCATCAGCTTTTTCTGCTTATCGGTCGGGATCATGCGCTCTTTATCGTTCGTCACAAATTCATTGCCAGTACCGGGTTTGGGCAGGCGACCTTGCAACATCCCCAGCAACTGAGCCTTGGTCATGCGTGGCGCTTCATCGCCGGCGCCGCTGTTCTTGTTGAATTCGTTTTTGTTCCCTGCCCCGGCTTTGGGTTTAGCGCCCGCACCTTTATCTTGTTGAGATGACATGCTTTTGTGTCCCTGTCCTGCTAGTGGATACCAATATGTTAATTTACGGCTTATAGGCTGGTTTTCAGAATCGCGCAAACTTTTTTAACCCCGCGTACAGAATTTTTTTACAGACAGGCCTTTTTGCCGAGGACCGTCAGGGTCCAAGAGAAAATCTGGCCATATTTCAACAGGATGATTATGGTGGCGCATGAGTATACAAATCGGCCCCATCGCTATAGACGACCCTGTTTTTCTGGCTCCGATGTCCGGGGTCACTGACCAACCCTTCCGTCGTCAGGTCAAACGTTTTGGCGCGGGACTGGTGTTTTCGGAAATGATCGCCAGCCGCCTGATGCTGCAACAGGGTACCAACTCCCTCAAAAGCA
>JAMPXY010000008.1 GCA_023700945.1 Alphaproteobacteria bacterium
AGAAAGGCTGAAGCAAAACCATAGCCTTTTCCGGCAAAACCGCTATGACTAGAGCCGTTAGCTGCGCCCATGGTATCGAGAGGGAGTGTTGGGGGAGGGAGGGGGGATCCCGCAATATTCTCAAAATCATTGTAGATGGCGTTATCACTGCCGCTATCCATTCGGCCATCAGCTAGCCGGACACCGATCACCACTGAGCCAATGAGGGTACCCAGACTCATGCTTAAAATATCTGCCGCGCCATCGGCGGTCAGGATAATCTTATAAACGCCCGGCCCTTCTTGTAGCAGTGTAAACATGGGTGTACTGGAACTGCTAAGAGGCACGCTGATGAATTGCATGACTGCCCCAGGATAGGGCAGGGTGGTGTAGGCCGTGCCGACTACGCTACCGGCGACGGCATCATCGTCAACTCTCATCTTTACCACCAGCTCAAGCGGTGGAAGTGGCGCTGGTTCTACAGTATTGCTTGTCGTGGTTGCGGTTTTAAGATCGGTGGCACCGGGTGGCGGCGGGGGTGGCGGCAGAATATTTGGTGACAACATGATACTGTTGCCGCTAAGAATGTCGGTATTCAACAAGGGCTGTTGGTAGGGGTTATAAGGTTCCAAAGTTACCGACTGATCGAAATTGGTTTGTAGTGGATCGCTGTGGATATCATAGTCGGCGAGCACGACTTTCTCTTCGGGCGCGACATCCTGCAATGCAGGGTCTTCGGCTGGAGCCTGCGGATCATCTCCAGATTCAATCATAGCGCCTTCATCTGCGCCAGCGCCCTCCAGAGGTACGGTTTCAGTCGGTACGGTTTCAGCCGGTGCGGTCTCTTCAGTCGGTGTATCTATTGTACCCTCTACGGCCCCTTCCGTAGCGGGCTCACCCTCGGGGGCAGCCTCTGGGATGGTGCCTTCAACGGGACTCTCAGTCTCATTCAGCGTATTAAAGAATGTTGGTACAACATTCTCCAGGCTGCTGTAATCGTCCTTGACCGTGCGAGTGTCGATTTGGCCATTTTCTAAAATCTCATTGTCATGACCGGTCAGGGTCACGGTTTCATATTGCTGATCCAGCGTTACTTCGCCACTGCCATTACGGATCACGATCGCACCTTCGATCACCGTGATTTGACTTTCTCCGTCAGGGTTGATCGTGCCCGCAATCGTCGTGCCGCGAATGCCAATAGATCCTACCGGTGTATCGATCTGCACATCGTCTGGATCGTCCCGGCCAATCAGGCCTGATGTAAATACAAAAATCCCGCGCAGGATAGAAACGTTGGTTTCTCCGCTTTGGGCAGCGGGATCGAATACGTATTCATCAATTGTCATGCGCGCATTGCTGGAAATGGCAAAGCTCGATTCATCGGCAAATACTATATTGACGGCACCCCCAGCCGTAGTTTCCACGATATCACCTTGATGAATTTCGGTGCCAAGAACAATTTTTTCGTTGCTACCATCGGCACGGGTAACGGTGGCTTCACCCGATACTTCGCGCACACTCCCCACGGGAGAGGTGTCGCTGGCGGTATCTTGGGCCGCGTATTGGAGTGTATCGGCTTTGATAAAAGATTGTACCAGTTCAGGAGTAAGCAGACTGCCGTGTGTGGTCGATAACGTGGGTGGTGTGAGAGCACTGAAATAATCTTCGATTACAATTTCGCGTCCGTCCGATCCTTGCAAGATCAGGTCTTGACCATCGCGTAGTATATCGCCCTGACTAAGGGCATTGGTTTCGGGTAAAGCAATATCTGCCTGCCCATTGACTTTTATCACGGTCAACTGTCCCTCATGGCTGCCGGATTGACCTGCCTGATCATCGATGATTTCTCGCGCCATATGCATTCCCCATCTTGGCGTCTCTATATCAGAGACTTTTGTATATTGCAGGCCAGCCAGTAGCCAACCGATTTATAGTTTACGTTCCCCCGGCCCGGCCGGTTAATGTTTTAAGCATAGACCCCAAAAAATACACAGAAGGCAGCCAGAAGCTGCGTATCCTTATATTCTAGAGGAAAATTGATTAATTTCGGGTAATCTTTAGCTGGTATTTTATTCAAAATCAGGCGGATATCTTGACGGGCTGCCAGGTTTTGAGCAGTTCAATCACTTTCTGCTCCGGCAGGGGCTTGGCGAAATGGTATCCTTGGGCGGCCTCGCAGCCCATCTGACGCAACAAGGTGGCTTCCTCGCGGGTTTCAACACCTTCGGCAATAATATTCAGGCCCATATTCTGCCCGAGGCCAATAATCGATCGTACCAGCTCACGGCTACGGTTATCCCTTTCCATGGCACGAATAAAGCTTTGATCGATTTTCAAGGTTTCGATCGGGAAATAATAAAGATAGCTGAGTGAGGAATAGCCGGTGCCAAAATCGTCAATTGAAATTCCCATCCCTGCATCGCGGCAGCGTTGCAGGGTTTCTTTTGCGTTGTCGGGCTGCTGCATCAGCAGGCGTTCAGTAATTTCCAGCTTGATCTGCCAGGGTTTCAGGCCGCTTGCAGCCGTAGTGCCAACCGTGTTCTCGACGAAATCTGATTCAACAAAATCATGGCTGGAAAAATTGACACTGACATAAAGTTGTTCAGCTTGGCCTAGGGCATTTTCCATGCGCTTGAGGGCGGCACACGATTCCTTGAGCGCCCATTTGCTGGCTTCCACAATCAAACCGCTTTTCTCGGCGATGGGGATAAAGATACCAGGGGAAATAAACCCTTTTTCCGGATGGGTCCAGCGCATCAGTGCCTCAAAGCCAAGCACTGTACCTGCGGCCAGATCGACAATTGGCTGGTAATGCAGTTCAAGTTGGTCGTTTTCAAGTGCATGTTTGAATTCGTTGGATATCGTGACAGATTCTACGACATCACTTTGGCTGGCGTAGTTTCTTTCCAGTATCTCCGGTGGTGGTACGGTCGCACTCTCATGCAAAATCTCGGCACGGGTTAAGGTGTCGCGAAAGCGGGTCAGGATAACCTGAGAGATCATTTGAATAACCGGGTCTGATGTCTTCAGGCGTTGGGCAAAATCTTCGCGGGTTATTTCCAGCATTTTACAGTCTTTGATCGCACGGACTGTGGCCACTCGTGGACCTTCGTCAACGATCGCCATTTCCCCAATGATGGTGCCTGGGCCGCGTGTACTGATGACTTGTGATTTACCATCACTGCGTTGGATCAGTATTTCGACCTGTCCTTCTTCGATGATATAGGCGCAATCACCCTTCTCCCCTTGTTTCAGGATGATGTCGCCGGCTTGAAACATTCGTCTGGATTGTAGGCCGCTCATGAAAGCGCTGGTCCTTATGGTTTTTTGTTGGTGTTAGCCCCGCCGGGCTTTTGAAATAAACCTCGTAACTTGTCACATTTACTATGCAGGATACGGGGTTAGCGGGCAGTTAATAAGGCAGGAAAGTCTATGATTCACATTATGCTGTCTGTCGGGCGACTTGGCAAACGCTGCATTTCAGGCCATAATTTTGCAACGAGACTTATTGTTTTCATAATTATGGAATTTTATCCCAATGACCCCTATGGCATTGCTGGTTCTTTATGTGGCTTTTCGGTTTAAGCAGTTTACCTGCGATTTCCTATTTCAGACTGACTGGATGGCATTGAACAAAGGCAAACCTGGTAAAGAGGGCTATAAGGCCCTGTTTAGCCATACGGCTGTGCATGGTGCCGGGACGACCTTGATCGCTTTATTGCTGGTACCATCTTTCTGGTGGCTGGGCTTGGTTGATTTTGCCATCCATAGCTTGGTTGACCGGCTCAAAGGGATCTATACCCTGCAGAAAGGCTGGTCTTATACTGATCGTTGGTTTTGGTGGTCGTTTGGACTGGATCAAGAGGCGCATAATTTGACCCATCTGGCTTACATAGTGATGATTTTAGCCGCGCTGGGAGGGTTGAAATTATAGTGAGCGCAGGCTTTTCAGCTTGACAGACGCGCATTTCTGCCGTTATTGTCCGACCCTGATCAAGAATTCGAGCAAGGAAGATGTGCGATGAAAGTCGTTAACTCACTGAAAACATTGAAAGTTCGTGACCGCAATTGCAAAATTGTCAAGCGCCGTGGCCGCGTTTATGTCATCAACAAAAAGAATCCGCGGATGAAGGCACGTCAGGGCTAACTGGTACCTGCGGCTTTTATTGGCTTGAAAAATGCCCGCCAGCGATAGCGCCTGGCGGGTTTTTTGCTGTCTCAACGGTTTTTTAGCACTCTTTTAGCACTCTGGGGTCGATAGTGGAGAGGGAGGGTGGCTATGGATCAGTTGCGTGATATCAATGATCAAACCTTTTATGACACTGTGCGCCCCCGGCTCGAGCAGCTGGAGGTCGTGCGCCAAGCCAAACTTGCCGCTTATCTGTTTCGTCGAAATATAGCGATCCCGCTCGCGGCTCTTCTGACTCCGCCCTGCGCATTTCTGGACTGGATGTTACTACGCTGGCAATCCGGCAATGAGGATGGGGCTGCCGGGGTGACTGTGGCGGTGCTGGGGGGGTTGTATTACTGGGTGACCCAGCCCAAACGGCAATATGCGAAGGCATACAAGACAGATATTCTGCCGCAGATTGCCCGTTTGTTCGGCAATTTGATTTATGAGGCTGAAGGTAAAATTCCGCTGGGGGTTCTGGAGCCGTCCAAGATTATTCCCTCCCATCATCGTTACAGCTCGGAGGATTATTTTACCGGTCTGTATAAAGGTATAAAAATTACTCTGTCTGAAATTCATCTCGAACGTCGCCAGCGTTCCGGCAAGCGGACAACTTATCACACGGTTTTTAAAGGGTTGGCCGTGTTGATCGTTATGCCACGGGAGAAGTTTCATGGTCATACCGTATTGACGGAGAATGTATCGGCCTTCGGTAAATGGTTTCAAAAACAATCAAGTGGCCTTAAGCATGCCGACCTTGTTGATCTTGAATTTGAAAAGGCCTTTGATGTCTTTACCAATGATCAGGTTGAAGCTCGTTATTTGATTGACCCGGCGATGATTGAAAATCTCAAAAGCATGCGCGATGTCTATCGGGCCAAAAGTTTTTCGGCGGCGTACTACAAAAATCAGGTTCTGGTGATGCTGCCCTCGACCCATAATTATTTCGAACCAGCCAATATTAAAATTCCTGCAACGGATCCGCAGTCGATTGTCAGCATGAAGGAAGAATTGGGACATATTTTGACGCTGGTTGACTATCTTGATGTCTATGATGCGGTCTCTTTGCATGAGGCACGGAAAGACGGACGTCTGCCGCCTCTTGAGGCGGACGCGACCAGCCAGCAGTCACAGACACCCAGGCGCCGCATTCTGTAAAATAAATACTGGCGAGGATCAGGCGATAATCTGGCTTCAAGCCGACACCAAGTTGGCATCAAGAATGTGAATTCCTTGCACGACTAAAAAAAATACGTGTGCGCGCATGACGGCGCTCTGCTATAACGCAGGGGAATTCAACCTCATCAGCGAAAGTATGCCTATGTTTTCCAAGCTTTTTGGCTTCATGTCCGCCGATATGGGGATCGATCTCGGGACTGCCAATACGCTCGTTTATGTGCGTGATCGCGGTATTGTCCTCAACGAACCCTCCGTTGTGGCCATCTCTATGGTCAATGGCAAAAAAACTATCCTTGAGGTCGGTAACGAAGCCAAACAAATGCTGGGACGTACGCCCGGTAACATCGTTGCTATCCGTCCGTTGCGTGATGGTGTTATCGCCGACTTTGATGTTACTGAAGCGATGATCAAACATTTTATCCGCAAGGTTCATAATCGCCGTTTTGGTGTCAGCCCGCGCATGATTATTTGCGTGCCTTCAGGCGCTACTGCTGTTGAACAGCGTGCGATCGTTGAATCTGCACAAAGCGCGGGTGCAAGTGAGGTTGCCTTGATCGAAGAGCCTATGGCGGCCGCGATTGGTGCCGGTTTGCCTGTAACTGAGGCTACAGGTTCGATGGTCGTTGATATCGGTGGTGGTACCACCGAAGTAGCCGTGATCTCTCTCGGAGGTATCGTCTATGCAAAATCGGCGCGGGTGGGCGGCGACAAGATGGATGATGCAATCATTAACTACACACGTCGTGTGCATAATCTTTTGATCGGCGAAACCACGGCAGAGCGTATCAAGAAAGAAATTGGCTCGGCTTGTCCGCCTGCCGATGGTGAAGGCCGCAAGATGGAAATCAAGGGCCGCGACCTGATGAACGGAGTACCCAAGGAAATTGTCGTCACGGAACGCCAGATCGCCGAGGCGCTGGCGGAGCCGGTTGGACAAATTGTCGAGGCGGTAAAAGTTGCGCTTGAGCATACCCCGCCTGAACTGGCCGCCGATATCGTGGATAAGGGCATTGTCATGACCGGGGGTGGCTCCCTTCTCAGCAACCTTGATTATGTGCTGCGCCATGCTACGGGTCTGGCTGTCACGATTGCTGATGATCCGCTCTCCTGCGTAGCGCTTGGGGCCGGGCATGCTCTTGAGGAGCTCAAAAATCTTAAAGGGATTTTGATTAACGGCAATTTTTATTAAAAATTGACTCGTAAGTCATACGTCAGACCCTTGAAATTTATCCACAAAACAAAGGCTCTGATCCTAGACGCAGGGCGCTTTTTCTTGTTAGACTGGTGAGATCAAGGGTTGCTTCTTCTCTTGTTTCCTTTTAGCAGTGGGGATGCTGTTTTGCGGTAAGCTGTGACCGTGTAAAAGTAGATCCGCTATTTTCGATAATAGGATACCGAGGCTTGCATATTCGCTCCCGCCCCCGAAGCCTGATCCGTATCGCCACGTTGCAAGCGTGGGGGCCCAAAGCGACGTCTTTGTTTTTTGCTATTGTTGCTTTAATCCTGTTTACCATGTCATTTACTAGTCCGAATAACATGCGCTCCTTGCGTACAGGGGCGGCAGATATGTTTGCGCCGGTGCTGGCAGTAGTGAACTACCCGATTGAACAGGCGGCATCCTATGTTCGTGCCGTGACCGGGATTGCCGAATTACAGGGCGAGAATGCCCGGCTGATGCAGGAAAATGCCCGTTTGCGCGAATGGTATCATGCCGCCTTGCAGCTCAAGAGCGATAATGAATCACTGCAAAAATTACTTAAAGTGCAAATTGATCCCCAGCATAGCTTTATCACTGCCAGGATCATTGCCGATTCCGATACCGCTTTCGTGCGCAGTGTTCTGGTCATGGCCGGCAGTGATCAGGGGGTGGATGCTGCACAGGCTGTCCTTGGCGGCGAGGGGTTGATGGGCCGGATTGTGGAAACTGGTAAGCGCTCGGCTCATGTATTGCTACTCACTGATATGAATGCCCGGGTGCCGGTTTTTATCGGCGCTGACAACATTCGCGGTATGCTGGCCGGGAACAACACTGATCGCCCCGGGTTAATTCACCTGCCCCCCCAAGCACAGGTCAAAGCCGGAGATCGGGTAGTGACGTCAGGCCATGGCGGTCTTTATCCTCATGGTCTGCCAGTGGGTGAGGTGATCATGGCTGCAGATGGTTCAGCGATGGTGGGGCTGTACGCCGATATTGATAGAACCACCTATGTTCGGATTGTTAAGCGCACGGATGATCCAAATCTGAGGATTGCCCCGCCTTCCACGCCCCAGACGGATTGACCTGAGCGCCCTCAGTCTTTAGTTTCTCTCTTTATGGCAAGACGAAGAAAAAGCCGGAATTCCGGCATTTCAGAGATTTCGTTCTCGTGGCGTGGGCTCGAAACGATCATTAGGCTGCTTATTGCCTATATTTTGCTCGGATTTTTGTTTCTCTTGAACCTGACGGCATTGCCAATCCCTTATGCCGGAGTGATCAAGCCTGATTTCGTCTTGATGGCAATTTATTACTGGGCAATTTTTCGGCCACGCCTGATTCCGACATGGCTGTGCTTTGCGGCAGGCATTTTACTTGATGTATTATCGCTGACGCCGCCGGGTTTGCAGGCCTTCATTTTGGTATTGGCGCAAAGTCTGGTGCGCGACCAGAGAAAATTTCTAATGGCCCAACCGTATATCTCGCTTTGGGCAGTTTTTGGCCTGGTGGCGCTAATGGCTGCTGCTATCCAGTGGGCACTCTTTGGTCTGTCCAATGATTTTCAGTGGCCTGCGATTATGCCGGTGGCAATTCGTGTCGTGGTGACTATGTGCCTGTTTCCTCTCGTGACGATGGCATTGATTGGTAGTCACCGCTTCCTCTCGCCCTCACAACATAGTTATCCTTGAGGGCGGGGTTATGGATCGCGATCAGGATAGAATCGATACTTTTAGCCGACGGGCTTTTGTCGTAGGGGGCATACAAGGACTGTTATTAACAACGTTGGTCGGTCGTCTGGGATGGCTACAGATCTCTCAAAGTCAGCGTTACCGCATGTTGGCAGAAAACAATCGTATCAATGTGAAATTGGTGGCACCACCTCGTGGGTTGATTATCGATCGTATGGGCAAGTTACTGGCGATCAACGATCAAAATTTTCGTTTGGTGATCATTCCCGAGCAGACCGCAAAGCTGGATGATACTTTAAGACGTTTACAAAAACATATTGATTTGAGTGAAAAAGATATTGAGCGCCTGAAGAAGCAGTCAAAAAAGAATACGCCGTTTTTTCCGCTTGAGGTTCGTGAAAATCTGGACTGGGAAACTGTGTCACGGATTGAGGTTAACCTACCGGATTTGCCGGGTGTGGCGATTGATGTCGGCGAGGTACGCAGCTATCCGATGGCGCAGGCGACGGCCCATATTCTGGGTTATGTCGGTGCGGTCAGCAAAGGCGAAGATAATATTGATCCATTGCTGAAAATGCCCGGTTTCAAAATTGGTAAAACCGGATTGGAAAAGACCTATGATCTTGAGCTGCGTGGTAAGGCAGGGACCTCGGAAGTGGAAGTCAATGTCGTGGGTCGCGAAGTCCGTGAGTTGCGCAGAACATCTCCTAGTGCGGGTAAGACCCTGCAATTGACGATTGATGCTGAATTGCAGGCGTTTACGCAAGCACGCTTGCTTGAGCAACGCAGTGCGTCGGCAGTCGTGATGGATGCGCGTTCTGGGGAATTGTATGCATTATCATCTTCCCCCAGTTTTAATCCAAACGAGTTTGCCAAAGGTATCCCCGCTGATTTGTGGGAACAATTACTGGCAGATCCAGGGTTGCCCTTGAACAACAAAGCTGTTGGGGGCTCTTACCCACCCGGTTCGACATTTAAAATGATTACGGCATTGGCGGGACTGGAGGCCGGTATTATCAATGAAAACACAGTAGTCTTTTGTCCTGGTCATTATCAACTGGGCAATGCACGCTTCCATTGCTGGAAGCGTGGTGGTCATGGTACGGTTAACGTTGTCAGGGCGCTGGCGGAATCGTGCGATACTTATTTTTATAAGATGGCAGTTGACCTTGGAATCAACCGAATTTCTGAAATGGCCAGACGATTTGGGCTGGGGCAAAGGCTGGATGTTGAATTGCCCGAGGAACGGGCCGGATTGATGCCAACCACACAATGGAAACGGCAAACCATGGCCGATAAAGTCTGGCATCCGGGGGAATCCATTGTCTGTTCAATCGGACAGGGTTATGTACAGGCTACGCCACTACAATTAGCGGTGATGACGGCGCGGCTGGTGAATGGCGGTTATGCGGTCAAGCCTTGGCTGACGGGCTATGTCGGCGATGTGCCTACCCATGATCAGCCGTGGGAAAAAATTGGCGTGAAATCAAAGCATCTTGAATTGATCATGAAAGGAATGGACCGGGTTGTAAACTATCCCGGTGGAACGGCGCTGGGCTCACGGATTACTGATGAAGGTATGGGCATGGGCGGTAAAACCGGGACGTCGCAAGTCAAACGGATTACTGCTGATGAGAGAGCCCGTGGCGTCAAGCAGGAAGATCTGCCGTGGAAATTCCGCCACCATGGTTTGTTTGTCGGCTACGCCCCGGTTGATAACCCCCGCTACGTTTGTGCAGTGGTGGTTGAGCATGGCGGTGGCGGTTCGGCGGTGGCGGCCCCGATAGCACGTGATTTGCTGCTGCAGGCGCAGAAGCTAAATCCGCGTTCTCGCGGCTTGCGCCCTGTTTCGAAAAATGAGCAACCGGCAGAGTCGTTTCCGCCGCGTAAGCCTAAGAATTTGAGCGGGGAGGGTTAAGGCCACCATGGCTCTGTCTTTTGATATTCATACCGACCAGACACTCAAGCAAAAAATCATTAACCTGAATTGGGGTTTGATGGCACTGATCACCCTGATTGCTGTGATTGGCTTTGTTGCACTTTATTCAGCAGCGGCTGGAAATCTTGAGCCGTGGGCCTCCAAACAGATGATCCGTTTTGGTGTATTTTTGGTCATGATGATTGCCATCGCCCTGATTGATATCCGGTTCTGGTACAAAATTTCTTACCCGTTATTCGGGATCGGTTTTGTTTTGCTAGTGATCGTTGAATTTATGGGACAAATCGGGATGGGGGCGCAGCGCTGGATTAATCTGGGCTTTATCCAGATTCAGCCTTCCGAGTTGATGAAAGTTGCCATGGTAATGGCGTTGGCGCGCTACTTCCATAGCGCGCGGCTGGACGATATGCGGCGTCTGTCCTTCCTGTTGCTGCCGGCATTGATGGTATTGCTGCCGGTAGGGCTGGTGCTACTGCAGCCCAATCTTGGCACCGCGACCATAATGGTGGTGAATGGGGCAACGCTCCTGTTTATTGCCGGGGCGCCTATCTGGCTTTATTTATTGGGTGGGGCGGCTTTGGTCGCGTTGGTGCCGCTGGTCTGGCATTTTTATATGCATGATTACCAAAAACAGCGGGTGCTGACTTTTCTTGATCCAGAATCAGATCCGCTCGGGGCAGGTTATCACATCACCCAGTCGAAGATTGCGCTTGGCTCGGGTGGGTTTGATGGACGCGGTTTCCTGCAAGGGACCCAGAGCAAACTCAATTTCCTTCCGGAGAAGCAGACTGATTTTATCTTCACTCTCTGGGCCGAGGAATGGGGTTTACTGGGGGGGGCTTTCCTGTTGCTCCTCTTTGGTTTGGTTTTTGTATACTGCGCCTGGATTGCCTTTCGGTGCCGTCACGCCTATGGGCGCTTCCTGGTATTTGGCCTGATGGTGAATTTTTCCTTATACATGTTTATCAACGTGGCGATGGTGATGGGTTTGATCCCGGTGGTGGGGATTCCTTTGCCGCTGGTTTCTTACGGCGGTACGGCGATGATGGCTTGTATGATTGGTTTTGGCCTGATCATGTCAGCCAGTGTCCATAGAGATTCCCGTTTGGCTAAATTTTAGGATAAAAAAGCCCCGGTGAACGGGGCTTTAGTAAAGGGCGTAATGTTTCCTTGAATCAGGCAGCCTGATTAAAACTGATGTCTTTGGCGGCCAGCAGGTCCTGCAATTCGCCAGTTGCATACATTTCACGAACGATGTCACAGCCGCCAACAAATTCGCCTTTGACGTAAAGCTGCGGGATGGTCGGCCAGTTCATAAATTCCTTGATCCCTTGACGGATTTCATTGTCCTCAAGGACATTGATGTCTTTGAATTTGACGCCCAGCTGCGAGAGAATCTGGACGACAGCAGCAGAAAAACCGCATTGTGGGAAGACGGCTGTACCTTTCATGTACAGCACGACATCGTTTTGCCCGATGTCGTTGCGAATTCTCTCAAAGACGGTGTTGGGTACGGTTTGTTGCATCATCAGTGGCTTACTCCTTCTTTCACGCAAAAATTGTCTGGTTATTCCGGCAGAGCTGTTTGTATTGCCAGCGCATGCAATTCGCCCCCCATTTTCCCCTGCAGGGCGGCATAAACCATCTGGTGCTGCTGCACCCGGCTTTTGCCACGAAAGGCTTCGGAAACAATATAGGCGGCATAATGGTCGCCATCACCCCGCAGATCGGAAATATTCACAACGGCATCGGGGATACCGTCTTTGATCATTTTTTCAATGGCTTGTGCGTCCATGGCCATCAGGCGCGCCCTTCCATAAAAGCAGGCAACCACTGCTCGTGAATACCGATGATTTCACTTACATTTATACCTTGATTTTCCGGAATTCTCAAGGCGGAACCACCGGTCAAACCGAGAATTTGTGCTGGAATGCCTGCTTTTTCAGCCAACTCCAGAAGTTTGTCGGGCTGGGTCGTGGTCACAACATAACGTCCTTGATCTTCGCCAAACCAGAAGGAAGCATCGCCGGAAACGTTGAGTTCGGCGCCAATCCGGGCTGCCATGGCCATCTCGGCCACCGTCACCAATAAACCGCCATCAGCCACATCGTGGCAGGCTTTGATATAGCCACCCTGAATCAGGCTGCGGACGAAATCGCCGTGACGTTTTTCCGCGGCCAGATCGACCGGCGGCGGCGGCCCGTCTTCGCGGCCCATAATTTCACGTAAATACAGCGATTGCCCCAGATGGCCTTTTGTAGCGCCGATCAGGATGATGCTTTCACCTTCCTGTGTGAACCCAAAACCAGCCGATACATTGCCATGATCAATCAGCCCGACGCCGCCGATAGCCGGAGTGGGGAGAATGCCCTGACCGTTGGTTTCGTTGTAGAGCGAGACGTTGCCCGAAATGATCGGGTATTCTAGCGTGACGCAGGCCTCGGCCATGCCTTGCAGGCAGGTCACAAATTCCCACATGATCTCGGGCTTTTCCGGGTTGCCGAAATTCAAATTGTCGGTGATGGCAAGAGGCAAGGCCCCGGTCGCGGTCAGGTTGCGCCATGTTTCGGCTACCGCCTGTTTGCCACCTTCGTAAGGATCGGCGTAGCAGTAACGCGGTGTCACATCGCAGGTCATGGCCAGCGCCTTTTTGTCTGACAGGCGCACGACAGCGGCGTCAGCTGGTTTATGCGCCTGTGTTTGCTGGATACCGGGGCTGGAGATGGTATCGCCCCGTACCAGTGAATCATATTGCTCCCAGATCCAGCGTTTGGAGGAAAGGTCAGGGCAGGCCATCAGTTTTTTGAAACTGCCGATAATATCTTTATCCAGCGCCAAGGCGGGCAAGGGTGCGGGTTTCGCGCGGGCCTTCTGCGGCCTGTCATAGACAGGTGATTCATCGACCAGCGGCGGCACCGGAATATCGCACCAGCATTTGCCGTACATATTCAGGCGCAGGCGTTTATCGGCGGTGGTCTTGCCGATCACGGCAAAATCGAGGTCCCATTTCTCAAAAATCTTGCGCGCCATGTCTTCTTTGCCGGGCTGTACGATCATCAGCATGCGTTCCTGCGATTCCGACAGCATAATTTCGTAAGGAGTCATGTTCGGTTCACGTTGCGGCACCATATCGAGATCAAGCTCGACGCCAATCTCGCCCTTGGCCGCAATCTCGACGCCCGATGATGTCAGGCCCGCAGCCCCCATGTCCTGAATGCAAATGATGGCGTCTGATTGCATCAGCTCAAGGCAGGCTTCCAGCAGCAATTTTTCAACGAACGGATCGCCCACCTGTACGGTCGGGCGCTTGGCATCGGATTCATCGTCAAATTCCGCGCTCGACATGGTGGCGCCGTGAATGCCGTCGCGCCCGGTTTTGGAGCCAACATAGACGATGGGCTGACCGATACCGGCACCGCGTGAATAATAGATCTTGTCCTGCTCAACCACACCCACGGTCATGGCGTTGACCAGAATATTGCCGTTATAACGTGCATGGAAATTGGTTTCCCCGCCCACGGTCGGCACGCCCATGCAATTGCCGTAGCCCGCGATACCCGCGACGACACCGTTGACCAGTTGCCGTGTTTTCGGGTGATCCGGCGCACCGAAACGCAGCGCGTTCATGTTCGCAATCGGCCGCGCGCCCATGGTGAACACATCACGCATGATTCCGCCCACACCTGTGGCCGCCCCTTGGTAGGGTTCAATATAGGACGGGTGGTTATGCGATTCCATTTTAAAGACCGCCGCCTGCCCGTCACCAATATCAATGACCCCGGCATTTTCCCCCGGCCCCTGAATAACCCACGGCGCCGAGGTCGGCAGCTTTTTCAGGTGCAGGCGCGACGATTTATAAGAACAATGCTCCGACCACATCACCGAGAAAATGCCCAGTTCTGTAAAGGTCGGGTCGCGACCCAGAATTTTCAGCATGTGCTGATATTCATCGGGCTTGATGCCATGTTCCGCCGCCAGTTGCGGCGTGATCGTGGGTTCTTTGAAAGAGGGAGCTTCTTTTTTCAGTGCTGTAGCAGTCATATTAATTCATCGCTCCGATAATACTCTCAAACAACGGCAATCCTGTAAGGTTGCCCTGATGGCCCTGCGTTGCGTTTTCCGGGTGCGGCATCATGCCGAGGATGGTTTTGCTCTCGCTTAAAATACCCGCGATATTGCCGAGCGAGCCATTCGGGTTGGCGGCATCGTTGACCGCGCCGTTTTCATCGCAATAGCGGAAGGCGATGCGGTCTTGGTCTTCCAGTTGCTTGATGGTAGCGGCGTCAGCGAAGAAATTGCCTTCGCCGTGCGCGATCGGCACCTGAATGACCTGATCCTTTTTGAAGTGCGACATGAAGCTGTTGCTGTTGGTGGCGGCCTTCAGATGTACCTGTTTGCAGATGAATTTGAGCGAACGGTTACGTAAGAGGGCGCCGGGCAGCAATTCAGTTTCGACCAAGACCTGAAAGCCGTTGCAGATGCCCATCACGCGTGTGCCTTTTTTAGCCAGCGCGATGACTTCCTTCATCACGGGGGAGTGCGCGGCCATCGCTCCGCAGCGTAAATAATCCCCGTAGGAAAAACCGCCGGGTAACACGATCAGGTCGGGTTTGCCGAGTTCGGTATCCTTATGCCAGACGAATTGCGGGGTTTTGCCGGTCAGCTTTTTGAAGGCTTGGGCCATATCCTGCTCCCGGTTGGTCCCGGGAAAGACAATCAGAGAGATTTGCATGCCCGCACCCTAGCACCTGTGAAACTCCCGGAAAAGAAGAGGCTTCCAGTCTGGCCACAGGAAAATAAGCGTCAGGGGGTCGCGGTTAACATCCGAAAAACCCAAGTTGTTCCTAGAGTTATTGTAAAACGCACGAATATTTCGCATTGAGGCAAAATTGTGGAATTTTTCTCTTGCAGGCCCCGGGAAGTTGTTCTATGGAATCTAATATACAAAATTAAAAAACACGCTGGAACAAGTTTCAAGAGCCCCAAAAAGCCAAGAAGCAATAAAGGGCCTAAAACCTGAAGCGGAATAGAGGAAATCAGCTCAGGCCAGCGAGTTGAACTAGGGATAAAAGACTGAAAAAACTAAATAAAAAGCCCCGTCACAACGGGGCTTTTTTATTCTGCATACTATCGTAGTTGGTTATCGTCTTGGATCAGCCGGACAGGGCTGGCAATCAGCTGGCAATCAGCTGGCGCTTGGCTTCCTCAAAAAACTCTTCGAGCTTGCGGTCCAGCACGTGGTCTGACACATCCTTGTTTTTGGCCTGCAGATCGGGGATGACCTTGCGTTTGACATCATCAAAGCCGGGCTCTTCCAGATTGGCACTGACAATGGTTTTGGCATAGGTATCGGCATCGGGACCCTCCAGACCGATTTCCCCGGCTACCCACAGGCCAAACAGCTTGCAGGTGCGGGCCTCAACCTTGAACATCAGTTCCTGATCGTGGGCGTATTTTTTTTCAAATGCGTCCTTGCGTTCGTCGAGGCTCATTATGGCTCCTTTACATATGGTGTGTTTGAATAAATCAAAATCACTGTCTTTCTAACATTGGAATGGCTGAAAATCTAGGCTATATCAGGGGAATGAAAACATGGACGACAATAGGCGCCAAGCGCAAGGTTTTGTACGAAGGCAAGGCAAAGACCATTTATGAAGGGCCGGAGCCGGGTACATTGATTCAGTACTTCAAGGATGATGCCACCGCCTTTAACGGCGAGAAGCATGATCTGATTGCGGGCAAGGGGGTTCTCAATAACCGGATTTCCGCCCACCTGATGACCAAACTCGAGGCCATCGGCATCCCCACCCACTTCATGCGCTCACTCAATATGCGCGAACAGCTGGTACGCCAGCTGGAAATTATTCCGATCGAGGTGGTGGTGCGCAATATCGCTGCCGGTTCGCTGGTAAAGCGTCTGGGCGTGAAGGAGGGCACAATCCTCACTCACCCCATCGTCGAATTTTATTACAAGAAAGATGAACTC
This sequence comes from Alphaproteobacteria bacterium, assembly GCA_023700945.1. Taxonomy (GTDB): domain Bacteria; phylum Pseudomonadota; class Alphaproteobacteria; order Micavibrionales; family Micavibrionaceae; genus Micavibrio_C. Next base: position 16,138 of record JAMPXY010000008.1, read on the forward strand.
GGCGATCCGATGGTTAACGAACACCATATTGTCGGTTTTGGCTGGGCTGACCCTTATGAACTTGAAGAAATGGTTCATATGGCGTGGCGGGTCAATGACTACCTCAATGGTCTGTTCGCCGGTATCGGTCTGCGCCTTGTTGATTTTAAACTCGAGTTTGGCCGTCTCTACGGCGAATATGGTGAGCTTTATATTCTGCTCGGCGATGAAATCTCGCCGGATAACTGTCGTTTGTGGGATGCCAAAACCAACGAGAAACTGGATAAGGATCGTTTCCGGCAGGATCTTGGCAACGTGATTGAAGCTTACTCGCAAGTGGCCGAGCGTCTGGGGCTGATTCCTAAGGGGGGTATTATCGAAGGCGGCAGCATCAATGAACAGCTGGCAGCCTCGCTGGGCGAGATCGAAAACGAAGTGGCTGAGCAACGTAAATTGCGCGAGGTCAATAAAACCTCACCGAATAAACCACGGAAAGTATAAGCCATGAAAGCCTATGTGCATGTCACGTTAAAAAAAGGTGTCCTTGACCCGCAGGGCAAGGCGATTGGTCAGGCTTTGCACGGGATGGGTTTTGATGAAGTCGGCGAAGTCCGGCAGGGCAAGACCATTGAACTCGAAGTCGCACCCGGTACGGATATCAAACGCATTGAACAGATGTGCGAGAAGCTGCTGGCCAATACTGTGGTGGAAGATTACCGGATTGAACTGGCCGCCTAGTAACTGTCTTGGCTAGTTGGGAATAATCTCAATAGGTGATTTTCTTCCTGATATTTTTGTACTCAGGCGAAGCAAGGGCATAAAACCAACATCAATACCCTCTGTTGTTAGTGCTTCGATCGCTTCGGCACGAGAGTTAAAGACCGCTGTCCTCGAGATGACTATATCGCTCGGCTGAAAGTGACCATCAAGTTGCATTTCTGTGATAGCGGCAATCACTTTATCTTTTTGGGTTTTATACAGGGCCATCATTCTTTGGCCCTCTATCGTTCCCATTTGCACTTCAATATCATGGATGGGGTTACCTGGTTTGTAGAGGCTAAGGGCACGTTGTCCGGGCAATTGAACCTTGCCGGTATCCTCTAAAGCGGCCTTGTGGGTCTCTTTCAAGCGGATTTTCACAATATTTCTCCTGATCTGGGGAGGAACTTATCATATTACATAATAAAAATCAAAGAATATGCCTGTTAAAGCTGACGACTCCGATATATGAAGCAATATCAACTCTTTGGAACTATTTGAGGGATCGGCGCTGTTTGATTGAGCATTTGCGATGGAGCGGTCGATAAATGAAAGCATACCTACACGAAATCCCCCACATTCGCGCAGGACTGGATCATCTCCTGCTCAATGACCGGGTGTTCAAGAAACTGGATATCACACCGGAGGATCTCGACTGGCGTTATACCGCGCCGGGTTATGATTCATTGGTGCGGATTGTGATTGGCCAGCAGGTGTCGACCAAGGCGGCGCGGAGCATCTGGGAAAAGTTCAAGAGAGAACTCAAGACCGTTACTCCTGCCCGTGTCATGAAAATGACGGACGAGGATTTGCAGGCGCTGGGGTTGAGCGGACAGAAGGTCAAGTATATCCGGGGCCTATCCACGGCGGTACAAACCAAGATGTTTGATCCGCAGGCACTCGAATCCCTGCCGGATGCTGAAGTTTACGAAGCGGTTACGGCCCTCAATGGTTTTGGCCGCTGGAGTGCTGAAATGTATCTGATGTTCTCATTGGCCCGTCCTGATATCTGGCCTGCGGGCGATCTCGGCATTCAAGAGGGATTACGTCTCTATCATCGCCGTGCCGAACGGCCTACGGCTGAACAAGCAGCGATGATGGGAAAAAAATTCGCACCGCATCGGACGGCGGCCTCGATTTTGCTGTGGTACCTGAAAGGGATTTCCTGATTCTCGGATAAAACAACTTAAAGAAAAACCCTTGCCGCAGATTGGCACGGCAAGGGTTTGAGAGTTTGGTACAGAGAGATTGAGAAAATCTATGAGGCCAGACGTTGTGCCGGGGCCGCCGGATTGGGTCTGACATGGCGCTCAGTATAGATGCCGGGTTTGCGGGCATAGGTTTTGTAGACCATGTATTCGGCCACACTTCCGGCGTTATGGGCATCTTGTTCCAGTGGCTGGAAACGGTAGCCATTCATCCCGGCATCCTTGTCGCCGTTGATATAGCCGCCATTATCACCGTTAGCGGCAAAAACGCGGGCCGCCATATAATCAGGGTGGGTCTTGGCAATTTTCCCGGAACGGTAAGCATCCGCCAGACGTTGCTGCGAGGCATGCTGGCGTTCATGCATGATGATGCCGACGCAGGCTTGAAAATTACTGATCTCGGTGACATTCAGGCCAATCACTTCCGGATTCTGGTCGGTTTGATGCATGTAAAAACCCTTGAGGCCGGGCTTGCCGTTGAACAGGCCCATTTTGACCCTTGTCTCACCGAGTGAGTCGCTAAAGCAATCGCAGAGGAATTGCAGCAACTGGATCCGACGTTTGGCATCAGCCGCACTCCAGATCGGGCGATTCTCCAGCTCTTCGGCCATGGCATCGGCAAAGTTACCAGCATGCGCAGGCAAGCGCCCATCCGTTAAAGCTTGCTGCCATTTTTGTTCCATCCAGGCGCGCTGGCTGTCGTCAAACAAGCGGGAGACAGTCTCGATTCTCTTTTCATAGAACGTATCCGGCAGATCAAGTGCCCGGTTCAGTTCACGCAGATACAGGCTGTTACCCTTGGCATCACTTTTAGAGATTTTCTCGTACAAGGTGATGACAGTTTCAAACCCCAGTGTATTTAAACCCTGACGGGCGCGGGGGTCGGTGATCCTGATGTCATTGGCAAAGACACCGCTCAGGCAGTCATTGACGAACTGGCGGGCTGTATCGGTATCGACATCCCCGTTCTTGCTGGTGACTTCCTGCCACAGGGCGGACGCATCATAGAAGCGTTTACCGCGGCTTTTGCTAAAGGGGTCTGTTGATGCTTCGAGGAAGGCCTCACCCAAGGTCGGGATACGGAATTCCTGCGGTAGCGCGGTCACTGTGATCACGGATGGATCACACATATAAGCCAGATTATCGTTAATAGTCCTACTGCAGCGAGCAAAGCTCGCTGTTGCAAAGGTCGTCGCCATGTGAACTCTCCCAGAGTTTGTTTTTTATGGTTTTCGTCTGCAGTTCTCTGCAGCCACACCCTTGCTTTTTTTGTTTGTGATGTTGAGGTTAGTTGCCAGAGGTGAAGAAATCGTAAAGGCAGGAAAGATTTTTTGTTATGGCAAAAAATAACATCGTTATTCCCTGCACGAGACAAATATATCTCATTTTTGCGCCTAAGGCAAAAACTGCTCTTTGAGAATACGCTCTTCGAGATTGTGATCGGGGTTGAACATCAATGTGACTGAGAGTGTTTTTGATTCACGGATTTCTACACGCGCTACATCGCGCACTTCGGTTGAGTCAGCCGTGGCGCTGACAGGGCGTGCCTGCGGATCGGTGATATCAAAACGGATTGAGACGTGCGACGGCAGCAAAGCACCCTTCCAGCGGCGGGGACGGAAGGCGCTGATGGGGGTCAGTGCCAGTACGTTGGCCGAGAGTGGCAGGATCGGCCCGTGTGCCGAAAGATTATAGGCGGTGCTGCCTGCAGGTGTTGAAACCAGAATGCCGTCACAGACCAGTTCCGGCAGGCGCTCGATGTCATCAACGCTGATGCTGATCTTGGCGGCATGTCGCTCCTGCCGCAGCAGAGAGACTTCGTTAAACGCAATCGCATCGATGCAGGTTCCGTCTTTGGTGAGGGCCCGCATGCGCAAGGGATGCAGCGTGACGCTTTGTGCGTGCGCCAGACGCTCGAGAAATTTGTCGGTGCGGAAAGGATTCATCATGAAACCGACCGAGCCGCGATTCATCCCATAGATTGGCTTGCCGGTCTGATGGAATTTATGCAGGGCTTCGAGCATGGTGCCGTCGCCGCCCAGAGCGACAATCACCAGCGCTTCATCCGGGCCGCACTGACCGTACTGGCTGGTGAGGATGGTCAAAGCCTCCTGCGCCTCTTCCGAAGCTGCGGCATGGAAATGAACTTGGCCTTTTTTGTAAGTCATGGCAGGAACCTAGACTGAATGGGGCGGAGGATCAAATATTGTCTTTTCTGCCGGAGATTATATGGATTTGCATAATTATGACAATGGTATTAAAATCAGCCTCCATGCACACAGAGTTTAAAGATGCGGCCGATCCCTTTACTGGCCTGATTCAGGCGATAGACGCTCATGCCCGCCGTGAGCTCGATTCACCTGTTCGTGACATCACAACAGCCCTGCAGACCCTGAATGCGGTTTTCCTCACAGTGTCCTCACAGCGCCGTACTTTCGTTGGGGTATCGTGCGGTGATGGCCGTGAGACTTTTTATATCGAAGGGCCGATGAGCGAGCTCACGGCTGAAAAAATCGTCCGTCATCTTTGTGGTTTCAACAATGACATGCGGCTTTTGCTTGAACGGCGGCCTCTGCCGTTGATCGCCATTGATCCGCAGCGCATAACATCGATCGGTAGTGAGGGTAGTGATCTGGTTTTTGGGCTGCGTGAGTCTGCCCACTCAGTCAGGATTGCCTATAGCAACCCACATAGTGCGGATATCGACTCAATTTTGCTCGAGAACAAGCTGGTGCAGGCGCGTTTTGGCAATATTACGCTGAAGCGGCCTGGAGCACTCTCTGCGGTCGATGGCGTGGCCGTGGCCTTGCCATATTGTGATAACCGTTTGTGGGCACCTAAGCTGTTTTAGCCAGATGCTTGTTGGCTTCAGCCCAGACATCGGGGGCCTTCAGGAAGGCTTCAACCGAATTCAGTGTTTCCTCGTCAAAATATTGCTTTTCGCGTGCTACGGCCAAGACATCCCACCAGGTGGTCAGCGCATGCAGTTTGACACCCATGGCTTTCATGTTGTCTTCGCTTGCCTGGAAAATACCGTAATGAAACACGACGAAGGAATGTTCAACCACCGCTCCGGCCTCGCGCAGTGCATCGATAAAGACTTTCTTGCTGCCGCCATCAGTTTGCAGATCTTCAATCAGCACGACATTCTTGCCTCCCTCATCCATGACACCTTCGATCTGGGCCATCCGGCCAAAACCTTTGGGTTTTTTGCGGACATAGAGCATCGGCAAATTGAGGCGCTCGGCCATGAAGGCGGCATAGGGGATGCCGGCAGTTTCTCCCCCGGCACAGTAATCCAGATCAGGGCAGGCTTTACGCAAGATATCGGCCCCAAAATCCATCAAGATGCTCCGTTCTTTCGGGAAAGAGATCAGACGGCGGCAATCGACATAGACCGGACTGATCCGGCCTGAGGTAAAGGTGAAAGGCTCCCGCGCATTGAACAAAACGGATTTTGTATCCAGCAGGATCTGGGCTGACTCGGCGGCAATATTGATCATCATCTGTCTCCTTGTGGCAGGGGCGGACGTCCCCCCTGTTGCTGTATAATCCGGGCAGCAGCCCCGGTGCCTTGATGGGCGGCCTCAATATAAGGTTTTCCCGCGATCATGCCAGCAATAAATCCGGCGGCAAACTGGTCGCCCGCCCCGACCGTGCTGACGACTTGCGCGGGGGTCAGATCGGGGCCGGGCACATGATCGATGTTGTTCGGGGTAATCACATAGGCGCCGTTAGCGGCATTGGTGATAATAAAATCCCGTCCGGTGGCTTGTGCCTTTTCAAAAGCCAGCGCCATGTCATGTTCATCGAACAGAGCCAGACATTCGTTCATGTTGCCCATCACCAGGACATTGCTGAAACTTAAGCACTGCAGGATCAGGGGGCGCATATTATTGACGATGTCGCGGTCATTCAATCCCACAATCAGACGCCGCCGGGTGTTGCCATAGGTAATCAGGGCCGCTGCCAGCACACTTTCATCGGGGTGGCACCCGGCCGGGGATAGGGCCATGTTGGCCTCGATACATATATAGGTGTCGGGTTGATCAGGCAGGGTGGGCAGATCCTGCGGTTTCAGCGCGTAACTGGCGGTATAGTGGCAGACGACAAAACTACGTTCCTTGTCGGGGGTCAGCAGGGTCAGGCACACCGAGGTTGTGCGCCCGGCAATACGGTCATTGGGAAACTTGATGCCATAAGGGACAAAAGCTTCGCGGAAGAGTGCGCCATAGCGATCATCTCCCGTGCGGCCAATGAAAGTTGCAGGCAGACCTTGAGCCGCGAGTCCGCAGAGTAGATTGGCGGTCGAGCCGCCGGGAATGACCAAAGGGTCAGTCAGACTTTCAAGCAGATAGCCAAGCTTATGGGTGTCAACCAGGGTGGTGACCCCTTTGCCGATGTTATGGGCGTGAATAAAATCGTCATCAATATGGGCTATCGCATCGACAAAGGCGGCGCCGATGCCGATGATCAGGGGGGCTGTAGCCCGGTTGTCTGCTGCTTTGTTCACTGGCTGACCCAGATAATCCGGGCGATCCACGATATATCATCGACAGGCAGGCTGACGCTGTTGCCGTCAGGGCCCAGCATACGCAGCTCAACCCGGTTGGCGGTCTGACGGCGCAATTCATGGATCAGAATATCGCCGTGGCGGGTGCGTACCACCACGCGGTCACCACGACGGACATGCGCCTGTGGCGAGGCCACCAGTACATCCCCTTCGCGGTAAGCGGGCATCAAGGCATGGCCGATAATTTCGAGTGCGAACAGGTTCTCATCATGAAGGCTGCTCAGGCCGGGAAAATTAAAATCATCCCAGCTATTGCCGATGGGGTGCCCGTCGGTTGAGAAGTGTGTGCTTTTTCCAGCCATGGCGGTGTTGATCATGGGAATGGTCTGGCGGCCAGAGCGGGGGACGTTGTCATCATCCTGACCGATCAAGGCAATAAAATCACTCATGGTCGCACCGGTGACGGCTAGAATTTTGGAGAGGCTTTCGGTGGAGGGCCAGCGTGGCTTGCCGTCGCTGCTGATGCGCTTGCTTTTGTTAAAGGTGGTGGGGTCGAGTCCGGCTTTTTTGGCCAGCCCCGAGGGTGAATAGCCATGGCTGTCAGCCAGACGGTCAATCGCCCGCCACATATCGTCATGAGAAAACATGAGGTTTTTGCTCCTAGGATCACAATCCCATTGTATGCAGCACAAATAAATAGGAAATAAATCCTATTTTTCTCTTGACCCCACCTCTGAAACGTATCATAACTAGAACATAAAGAGAACACCTGTGTTCCAAACAAGAACAAAAAAGGATAAGAACCGTCATGGCCCACCGCGAACCTTATAGTCCCAAACCTTCAACATCTGTGGATACTACGCCTTTTACGACCGCCGAGGAGGCTTGGTTCTGGTTTATTCAGGCACAGGCCGCCCGCAATGACGGGGCCCGATTCTCGGCCGGGCAGGGGTTGGTCAGTCGCCCGTGCGAACCGATTGACATATTGAAAATTATTGACCGCCTCTACCGCCAGCGCCGCTTGCTGATCGATCACTTGCTGGTGCTGCGCCATTATGGCCGCCGTTTGATGGCACCCGATGCGCGCCGTCTTAAGGAAGTCAAGGCGCACAGCCTATGGGTTGAGGCACTGGAGCGCATGACCCCGATTTTTGAGCGCAAGGGTATCGTCCAGACCTTTTCAAGCTGGCATCCGTTTGCTGCCGATTTTTCCCAACACAATGTTATTCCCTTCAGCCTGACAGGAGCTCTCCAATGAGAAAATTTTTTGATGAAGCCGAAGAAGTTATGATGCCGATCCCATCGCAGACCTTGACGGCTCCTGTACAGGAAAAGGCCTGGGTGGTCTTCAGCGGTAAATCTGAGTGGCCGTGGTTGAAATGTCTGCGCCCCGGCTTCCGCCACTGCTTTGTAATCGTGCATGACGGGACACGCTGGCTTTCACTCGACCCGTTGCTGCAGCATACTGAACTTAAGGTTCATGATGTGCCGCCTGATTTTGATCTGCCGGGCTGGCTCGCTGGTCGTGGTAACCGTGTTCTGCCCGCCCCTGTGAATCGGGGGCATAAAAAGCCGGCGCCGCCGATGGTGTTTACTTGTGTCGAGGCAGTCAAGCGCGTGTTGGGTTTGCATCACTGGAGCGTCATGACCCCGTGGCAACTTTATCGTCACCTGACCCGTCACGGATCAGATTCACTCTCATGGCAGGGGGTGTAATATCATGGGAAGTCTTGCTTCACGCCCCAAGGCGCCGACGGTTTCCCCGGCCCAATATATTTATGTGCCGTCACCCTCTACCCCGTCTGTTCCGGTGGCGGCCGCGCCAACGTCGACCCCGACATCAAACCTTCCCGGTGATGACGAGGTCAAGGCGCAAGCCCGCGCCCAGAGTTTACTTGAACGAAGGCGCGGGCGTTTGGGCACCGTGCTGACCAGTTTTCGCGGTTTGCTCGGTGATAATTTGACTGGTGCACGCAAAACCTTGCTCGGAGAATAATCATGACCACAGCACACAAAAAGACGGCCCCGATACCGGTGGCTGAGGGCGATCATGTGCGCCAGTTGGGCGCACGTTACGACCGTGCCCGCCAACGCCGCCGTGCCTGGGAATCGCTCTGGCAGGAAAGTTACGAATACGCTCTGCCGCAACGTAATTCCTTTGCCGGGATCAGCGCCGGACAGAACCGGATGGAGAAAATTTATGATGGCACCGCGCTCGATGCGGTGGACGCGCTGGCCGCGAGTCTGCTCGGCCATCTGACTCCGCCCTGGACGCAGTGGTTTGGCTTTAAACCCGGCCCTGATCTTTCACCTGCCGAAACCGAAGCCTTGTCCCCCGTGCTGGAACAAGCGGCGCGAACCTTGCAGGCGCATTTTGACCGTTCGAATTTTATGGTCGAGATGCATCAATGTTATCTCGATCTGATTGTGGGGGGGACGGCGGCATTGGTACTGGAGGAATCTGAACCCGGATCAACTTCGGCGTTTCGGTTCTCGGCCGTGCCTCTCAACGATATTGTTCTTGAAGAAGGAACTCACGGCACACTCGATGGTTCCTATCGGCAACTGGCGTTGACGCTGGCACAATTACAGGCACGATACCCGATGGCCCTGCTGCCTGCTCCGGTTATGCAGGCAGGTGACAAAGACCCTCAGGCGCGATTTGACGTCCTTGAGGCGGTCTTGCCAGCTGCCTTTGGTCAATATGAATTTACCGCTGTGCTGCGCCATACCGCGGGCGAACCTTGTTTACTGCGCCAAGGATCTTTTGCCCAGTCACCGGTGATTGCTTTTCGCTGGCTGAAAGCGCCCGGTGAACTTTATGGCCGCTCGCCAGTGATGAAGGCGTTGCCCGATATCAAGACCGCCAACAAGGTGGTGGAGCTGATCCTGAAAAATGCCTCGATAGCCGTGACTGGTATCTGGCAGGCCGATGATGACGGGGTTTTGAACCCTGCCAATATTGAACTCACCCCCGGCACCATCATTCCCAAGGCGGTGGGCTCGGCGGGATTAAAGCCGCTCGAAATGCCAGGACGTTTTGATATTTCGCAACTGGTGCTGGAGGATTTGCGTCGCCGGATCCGGCATGCGTTGCTGGCCGATAAACTTGCACCTGTGGCGGCTCCACGTATGACGGCCACCGAAGTGATTGAACGCTCAGCGGAGATGTCGTTGCTGCTGGGGGCAACTTATGGTCGCCTGCAAGCCGAATTACTGACCCCGTTAGTGCAGCGTGCCTTTGCGATTTTGCGCCGTCGGGGTGAGGTGCCGGATATCCGCCTTGATGGCCGTCTGGTTGCCCTCGATTACCGTGCGCCGCTGGCGCGGGCGCAGGGACAGCGTAATATCCAGAACACGCTTTCATGGATTGAATCGGTATTGCGCATGGGACCGGAGGCCAGCAGCGCTATTGATCTGCCTGCGGCTGCCCGCTTCCTCGGTGAAGCGCTGGGCGTGCCAGTTGATCTGATCCGCCAACCGTTACCTTTACCTCCAGAGGAGATAGACCATGTTCTTCCGTAAACTGTTTAAACCGAAATCAGCGCCGGTCTTCTGGCTGCCGCAACCACTTTCAGGGGACCGTCGTCACGTTGAAAAATCTTATGCCCGGTTGTTTTCCAGTGAAGACGGCAAAATCGTTCTCGGGCATTTGCAAAACCTGACTTTTGCCCGGGCCTATAGTGCGGAGGTGCCCGAGGGCCATTTGCGCTACGCCGAAGGCCAGCGCGCGCTGGTGGGGATGATCTTGCGTTGGATCAATGCCGGACGCCAGCCCTCCTGATCTGTCATAATCTTCAAGAAAGGAAAAACCATGAGTGATAATTTACTGACTCCCGAGATCGAAGTCGCCGCGAATAAATATGCCGGTAAACCCGCGGCCATCCCTGATAAATTCTGGGATGCAGAGACACAGCAAATCAGGGTCGAAGCCTTGCTCGGCTCTTACCTTGAGCTCGAAAAGAAACTCTCCGGTATGATGCCGTCCCCGGATACACCGGATGATCGCTTGCGCATTTTGCGGGCGCTGGGTGTGCCGGAAACTGCGGAGGCCTATCAGGTTGATGTCAGTCACGGTTTGTTTGCAGTTGATCCTGACCTCAATGGCCGTTTGCATGAACGTGGTTTTACTCCCGAACAAGTACAAATGGTCTACGATCTGGCTGTTGAAAAGATGGTGCCAATGGTCTTGGAACTGGCTGATGAATTCAAAGCCGAGCGCGAGGTTGACCGTCTGGTGGCGGCGTTTGGCGGGCCAGAGGCCTGGGCCGAAATTTCGCGCCAGTTGCTGAACTATGGCCAGAAAAACTTGCCGCCTGAAGTGCTCAGCAATCTCGCCTGCAGCTTCGAAGGGGTGATGGCGCTTTACCGCCTGATGAAAGGTAACGAGCCACTACTGGCGCAGGAATCTGGTCAAGGGACCTCTGAAAATGCGGGTGAATTGCAATCGATGATGCGTGATCCGCGTTACTGGAAAACCCGTGATCCGGCCTTTGTCGCGCAGGTGACCGATGGGTTCCGCCGGATGTATGCCGGGCAATAATTCTATACCAAATCAATAAAAAATTCCTCTCCGCAAGGAGAGGAATTTTCATGAAAGGGGATGATCTAGGCTTGCGATTCAGCAAACTCGCTGGCGACCGCATCATCGATCACACGTTGGAAACCCTGACGAATAGTCTGAGTCAGTGGTTCAAACTCCAGCGCGATCCGGCCATGGGCTTTGCGTACAACCCGGCCACGATGGTGAACATCCAGAATGGTATTACGGACTTTGAATTTCAAGGTGAAGTCGAGCACCTGACTGGCACCAAACAGGCGGTCATCCCCGGAGAGTTGCAGTCCACCAAAACTCCAGTCCTCGACCGGAAAGGTGTGACCATAGATAACAACCACACAACGATCACTCGCCCGGCGCGGATGACGGCGGCGGGTGGATATGGCATCGTTGCTGGAACTGGATTTTAAGGCGGCGATCAGGTTTTGTAACATCATAGTTTTTACGTGGCTCCATCAGCTTCGGGGGCGTCCCGAATCAGAGTTGACATAACATACAGAACGCCATGCTGCTTTGCAAGAAGATATAGACGGCTTGCGGAAGAAAAACAGGGCGACACACCCGATATTCTGATTCTCTCATGAAATCAGAGACTTTACAAATAGAAGCTCATACGAATGCTCAAAACAATCAACCGTTGTTTATCAGATGTATGCTGTGAATACAGTATCGGGAGTATTCTTGCAGAGCGGTCAGAACGTGATCGCAGAATGGGCAGCTAAAAATTCCCTTGACACCATAGGAAATAAATCCTAGAATACTCAAATCAACGCCCGGAGTCTGTCTTGTGCAGAGGCCCTTTAGCGACCGGGCGTTTGGCTTTCCCTGCTTTTTCAAAACTTGTCAGCGCGGTCAAATAACATCCGCCCCATCGGGACGGATGCTTGGCCGCGTTTTTTTTCACGACCGGCGGCCGTTTCCTGACGACAACCCTGTGGCGTGTTTCGACGGCTCTTAATGCGGGCCATGTATCAGCCCTTAACGCGGGCAGCTATTCCATCAACTTGAAACCACGAGGTATCTGTCATGTCGACATCGATCGATCAGGCGTTCATCAAGCAGTTTGAACGCGAAGTCCACGAATCCTATCAACGTCAGGGTTCAAAATTGCGTAACACCGTCCGCACCATTGGCGACGTTAAAGGCTCCACCGCCATCTTCCAGAAAGTCGGCAAGGGCACTGCCTCGACTAAATCTACGCATGGTATGGTGCCGGTGATGAATCTCTCACACAGTGCGGTTGAATGTCCCTTGCAGGATTATTATGCCGGCGACTGGGTCGATCGTTTGCAGGAACTGAAAATCAATATCGATGAACGTCAGGTGATTGCAAACGCTGGGGCCTATGCGCTCGGGCGCAAGACCGATGAACTGATTATTACATCGCTTGCGACTGTGAGCGGCACCCAGGAAGTCAGTGATGCCAATACCGGCATGACATTGGCCAAGGTTATGACCGCCTTTGAGAAACTGGGCGGGGCCGATGTGCCGGATGACGGTGAGCGTTATGCCGTAGTGGGTTGGAAACAGTGGAGTGAGCTGTTGCAGATCGATGAATTCTCCAAATCCGATTACATCGGTACTGATGATTTACCTTTCCGTGGCACGCAGGCCAAACGCTGGCTTGGCACGTTGTGGATGCCGCATTCAGGGTTGCCGGTCGATGGTGACGATATCCGCTCCTGCTTCTGGTATCACCGTACGGCGGTAGGTCATGCGGCAGGGTCCGATGTGCAGACCGATATCAGTTGGCACGGTGATCGTGCTGCTCATTTCGTCAACAACATGATGAGTCAGGGCGCTGCGCTGATCGATGATACCGGTATCGTCGAGATCAAGTGCGACGAAACACCGGATTAAGCGCCTGTATCACTCATCTACATTCTCACTTCATTTAACGGAGTATTTCATTATGGCTTTTAAAGCATCCGACTTAAGCGTTCTTGCGTACGCCAATAATTTCACCTTGTGGCATTACACCACATTCGATAGCGCGGTCAGCACGGCCAATTATTTTGATAAGGCCGCTGATATGATGCGCGTCAACGATCTGGTGATTGCAAATATCGATACCGATGGCACGCCGTCGACAAAATTCTACATTGTCACGGCCAATACCGGCAGCAGCGTCAGTATTTCTCTGTATAGCTGAGCGGTATAAGGGGCGCCGCTGACACTCTGCCACTCCTCCCCTGGTTGTCGCGGTGTCTATTTGTGCGCAAAATCGGTCTGAGTACGCGAATCAGTCCTGAGGATCAGGCTTTTTCATGACTCGCCCCGGTGGTATCGATCCGGCACGGCCATCAACCCTTCTTTTAAGTGCTTGATGGCCGTGCCATTTTTCCCATAACCGAAATTATTGTTGCCTTGGCCTCAAATTTATGTTTTGTTAACTTTGTCTTCACAAAAAACGGCACGTCAGCGTAATTGAGTATCAATGAACGTCCGAAGAAGGCTTTGTAACCGGCAACTAATAGTGATAATCGGGTGTGAACATGACCTATCAAGGCATGCACAGGGAAGACGTTTCTCGATCAGATCAAGGTTATATTTTGATTCCGAGCGCAGTAAACAAACTTCCCGAGCGCATTGAAGCGGCTCAGGCGCTTCGTCTCGTTAACAACGCTTCTATTGATGATGATCTGGGTCTGCTCAAGGTGTCAGAGCGCATTCAGGGTGACCAACATCTGGAATCGCAGGTGCGTGGCTTCTGGATGACCGAGAAGGGGCTTTTGATCCATGGTACCATGGATGCTGCCTTCCGTCTCAGCCATGCCGATGATTTGCATGCGCGCAGCCCTCTGCAGGATACATCTGTGGCCCCAGTTTCCTTGCTCGGCAGTATCCGTAGCTCTTTCAAAGGCAGCATGGAATATTATACTGGTTGCGTCCGCCGCGAGATTGATAGCATTAGCCAGATGTTTGATGGCTCTGCCGGTCACGTACCAGCCTTGGCTTCGGCCAATTTTGCTCCGCGCTTGGCGCTGGCGGCATAAGATACAGAATTATGACCGGTGCGTTCACAAGACGCATCTGTCGTCAAAAGACCAGAGGGTGTAAAAATAACAAAGATTCAGGGCCGCTTCAGCGGCCCTTTTTTTCGCATTTTTAAATGTCTCAAATAACGGAGTTTAATTTTATGGCACTGAACGATGTGGCGCTGGCCAGCCGGGCTTTGATCCGGCTGGGGGCAGCACCAATAGCTTCCTTTAATGATGGCTCGGCCGAGGCCGAGATTGCCGGGGCGCTGTTTGCCCCGGTGCGCGATTCCCTGCTTTCGGCCTATGGCTGGAGCTTTGCCTCTGGCCAGATTACACTGGGGCTGCATTACCGTATTGCTCGGCAGGCCTTACACGCCCACGCCTCTGATGTCTTGCTGACCTATATCTTCCGGCCCGAGGAGGAAGAATTTCCACCTTATTTTGATGCGGCGTTGATCGCGCGGCTTTCGGCTGAATTCTGCATTCCGGTGACCGAGAATACCGCCCGGGCTGAAGTCTTGTTCCGTATGGCGACGATTGAGTATGAGCGGGCCCGTCAGATTGATGCCCAGCAGGATAGCCCCGGCCGGATCGAGGATTTCAGTCTGATCAAGGCCCGTCAGTAAGAAATTATTTGACATAATATTCATCTATGTTACTGTGCAGACCTCTCGGGCGTACTAACAGGAGTTGAGGTTATGCAACAAGTTGTTCTTCGCAATGGCACACAGGCCGACGGTACCGATGTCTTTATGATTGGATCTGTGCTGGAGGTCATATTTCATGAAGATCGGGCTGTCTTTCTTGAAATGCTTGATCACGCCCGTACTGGCCAGCCTTTGTCGCAGGTCGCCTGCGAATATTTACATGGCATGGCGATGCTGCAGCCTGACTTCAAGGTTGATCCGCTGGTGCTGAATATCGCCGTCAATATGGCTGAGGGCGATGGCGATGATATGCATCTGGTCAATCCTGTGACCGGGGCTGTGTTGACCGGGGATAACGATTTGCTGGCGCCGCTGACTTTTGTGGTGGCGGGTGAAGATGTGCCGCTGCAGGCCTCTGCGCAGAGTTTTTATGTACCGGGCCCGCCCACGCTGCAATAGTTTTCACGATATTTTCTAGCCAGACCCTCGCTGTGCGCGAGGGTTTTTCTTTTTTGACTTAAATTTGACCAAAGGAATGCCATCATGTCACGAATTCGGCAGGTAAAAACTACTTTTACCGCAGGTGAAGTGTCGCGTACCCTGCTTGGGCGCGGCGATTTGCGTGCCTATGAAAACGGGGCGCTGACATTGCGCAATGTCTTTATCCAGCCCACGGGCGGGGTCACAAGGCGATCGGGTTTGCGCTATATCGACACGGTTGCGGGCGATGGTCGCCTGCTGGCGTTTGAGTTCAGCGTTGAGCAAACATACCTGCTGGCGCTGACAGAGGGTCTATTGTCGATTTATGCAGACGGGGTCTTGTTGACATCAATGGTGGCCCCGTGGACGGCGGCACAAATCTCCCAGCTATCTTATACCCAGAGTGCGGATACCTTGTTGCTGGTTCATCCCGATGTGCCGCCGCGCCGCCTGACACGCCAAGGGGGTGGGGTTTGGCAGTTGCTAGACTGGGACTTTTTCACTGACGCCAATATCATCCATCAACCTTACTTTAAGTTTGTCGATACCGCGGTGACCGTGACCGCGAGTGCGACCAGTGGCACAGTGACTCTGACATCTTCAACGGCCGTTTTCACCCCTGATCATGAGGGCACCCGCCTGCGTCTGGCGGGCAAGGAAGTGCTGGTCACGGATTATAATTCACCCACTGTCGTAACAGTGGAGGTCATTCAGACCTTAAGCGGGACGGCGCCGACGATTGACTGGCAAGAACAAGCCTTTAGCCCGGTGCATGGTTATCCGGTCTCGGTGGCATTCCATCAGGACCGACTGGTGCTGGGCGGTAGTCGCGACCTGCCGAACCGCCTCTGGCTTTCTTGTTCGGGGGACCTTTTCAATTTTGACAATGGTACCGGGTTAGATGACCAGGCAATTGAATTTGCGATCCTTTCTGATCAGGTAAATGCCATTCGCGGGATTTTTTCTGGCCGCCATCTACAGGTGTTTACCAGCGGCGCGGAATGGATGGTCACGGGCGATCCTCTTACCCCCGCTACGGTGCAAATTCGCCGCCAGACCCGGACCGGGTCGATGACCAGCCGTTCGATTGCCCCGGTGACCGTCGATGGAGCAACTCTGTTCGCTGCCCGTAATGGCGAACAAATTCAGGAATTTCTCTATACCGACGTTGAGCAGGCCTATCAGGTGACTGATCTGGCGCTGGTATCGCGGCACATTGTCCCCATCCCGCTGGATATGGATTTCGATCAGCGTCGCCGTTTGTTGTTTCTCGTGCGTGAAGACGGGCATTTTGCCACTCTGACGGTCTTTCGTGCCGAAGCCGTGGCGGCCTGGACCCTGCATGAAACAGCAGGACAGGTGCGTTCAGTGGTGGTGGCGGGGGATCGGGTTTTCATGCTGATCCAGCGGGGTGCAGCCTATCAGATTGAAGAAATTGACGATGCCCTGCAAATGGATGCGGCCATGACCGGTGCAGCACCGTCCCCGGCGTTGGTTTGGTCGGGATTGGATCACCTCGAGGGTCAGACCGTGATGATTGTTGCGGATGGAGTGGTGGTAGCGCCGCAACTTGTGGTCGGGGGCCAGATCACGTTGGCAGAACCCGTCCAGAACATCGAGGTAGGCCTGCCCTATACTCATATTATTGAACCCTTGCCGCCCAGTGTGCTGGAACAGGGGGGTGCCGGACGGGCAGTTCGTCTGGTCGAGGCTGTATTCCGGCTGGAGCAGACGGCAGCTCTGCGGCTGGATACCGGGCGTGGTTTGCGCGATATCCCGCTGCGTCAGCTTGGCATGGATACGATCCTTGATAGTCCACCGTCACGGGTTAGTCGAGATCTGCGTGTTCATGCCTTGGGCTGGCAGACGGATAATCACCGCCCCCTCTGGCGGATTGAGCAGGATATGCCATTGCCTTTCACCTTGCTGTCCGTGACCACTGAACTCAAAATTAACGATTAGGAGAAAACTATGGGTGCTTTAACCCCTGTCATTACCGGCCTGACCACTCTGACAACTGCGATTTCCGCCGCTGACCGCCTGATTGGAGCAGGCCGCGATTTTGCCCGCGATCCTTATGAAGAACAGCGCCGCCAGTTGCGTGCGCAGCAGGATTTGGCCTTGCAGCAGTTGGGGGCACAGCAGGCACAAAATGAACAGCAGGCGCGACAGGAGGCCGAGCGTGAGCGACAGACGATTGCCGCTACCGCCCAGGCGGCTGAACAAAAACGTCGCGCCGCCCTGCGCCGGGCCGTGGCTCGTCAGCGCGTGCAATTTGGTGGCAGTGGTCTGCAGGCGGGTGATGGCTCGGCCGAGGCCGTGTTACTTGGCCTGTTTGAAGAATCCGAGCAGGACAAGACAGCAACAGGCCGGATAGACGCCTTGCGATATGCGGCGTTGGATCAGTCCTTGAGTGACCGTCAGGCCCTGAATGTGCTGCAACGGACACAGTTACAGGAACGGCAGGCTTTGGCACGTATTGCGTCAGTGTGATGGGGCCATGCGTACAGTGCATGCGCTTTCACATTCTTGCCACATCAGCAACGAATTATGGACGTGATAGCGCAGTATAAGGTTCAGCATACTCCAACGCCTGACAGAAGGATCTATGGTTATGCTGACATCCAGATATTTGCTGCCTCCTCTGTGTCTTGCCTTTTTGATCGCTGTCAGCGCCCCGGCGGCGGCAAGTTCCGTGACGCCTACTGTTTGCGATATTGGCAAAACTGTAAACCTGAATGCGCGGGCGTCCTGGTATGGGCCGGGCTTTCATGGTCGTAAAACCGCGAATGGTGAAATTTTTAACAGGCATGCGCTGACGGCAGCACACAAAACTCTCAAATTGGGCAGCCGGGTTTTGGTGGAAAATATTGAGAATGGCATGAAAATCGTACTGCGGATCAATGATCGTGGTCCTTATCATGGTAACCGTGCGCTGGATGTTTCAGAGCGTGCTGCCACCGCTCTTGGTTTTCGTGACGACGGACTCGCCCGTATCAAACTGAGCTTATGTAATAGCTGATTATAATTTCCGATATCCCTTAAACAGGCCCGCCCGGTTAACCGTGGCGGGCTTTTCATCTCGATAAGGAGCTTTCATGTCGAACCAGCATATTAAAATTCCGGCGGTGGTGCCGGTGGTACGTTTTTTAGCCAATGGCAGTCAGAATGATTTCACTTATCCGTTTCCGATTTTTTCTGCTGATGATCTCAGGGTGTCTTTGAACGGCGCCCTGCAATCCTACGGCTATAGCGTCAGTGGCGTCGGAGAAAGCGCAGGAGGTCAGGTCAATTTTGCCATACCACCCGCCGCTGGGGTGGTGGTGATGTTAGAACGCCGTTTTCCTTTAGAGCGCATGACCGATTTTCTTGAAGGCGGTGATTTCAGTGCTCGTGCGCTGAATAATGAACTGGATTTTTTGATGATGGCCCTGCAGCAGGTGCAGCGCGATCAAACGGCAATGCTACGCTATACCCCCGGCGAAATGCCTGCGGCACTTGATCTGCCGGTCAAGGATTTACGTGCAGGTAAGGCGTTGGGCTTTGATGATAGTGGTAACCCTGTCGCGGTCTCACTCGAGGGCAGTATGGCGACACCTGATTATACTGCGAGTGGTATGGGTGCCGAGACCCGCAGCAGCAGTGATAAATTATCTGATCTGGTGTCCGTGCGTGACTTTGGCGCGATCGGTGACGGTTTGACAGATGATACATTGGCGTTGCAACAGGCACTGGCTTCGCATCAGGCCGTATTTGTTCCTGCCGGTACCTATCTGGTCACGGCGCCTGTGACGATTGGTGCACGGCAAAGCTTGCAGGGGGTAGGGGCTGCGTCAGTTATCAAAGCGCAGGATAACAGTTTTATCACCGTCGAGCTTGCCGCCGGACAGGCGTTGCTCAGTCAGCTGCGGATTGAGGGGGGGCTAGTCGGTGTGGCCTTGCGTGGACGTCTGGGGGAATGTGTCCAGAATACGCTATGTGATGTGCAAATCATCGGTGCGAACACGGGCCTCGTGCTGGATGGGTATAATGATAGCAACCGGCCTTGTTACTGGAATCATCTTGCCCGGGTACTGATTGAGCAACCGATTATGCACGGCGTGCATCTGAATTTAAGCGGGGCGGGTGATACCCCGAATGCCAATCGTTTTCATATGGTGCGGGTATATTCCAAAGGAGCAGCCACATCGGGTCATGGATTTTATGTCCAGTACGGCCAACTCAATAACAGCTTTATCGATTGCGAAGCCAATGTGAACGGTGCTACGGCACAAAGCTGTGTTTGCGTCGGGGCCAGCAGTGATAAGACTTTATTGCTGAATTTTCTATGTGAATCATCCAACGGCGTTCCGAACGTAAAATTGCTGAACGGCTCACAGGAAACGGCCATCATCAATCTGACTGCAATGAGCGACGGCCCGGCGATTGAAGATGCATCCGGCGGCAATTATGATGCTCTCAATGCCGGCTGGCCGGATAAAAACCGTTTGCGCAAGACGGTGGTAACCGATCTCAAGGCCACCTTGATGCGCTTCGATACCGAATATATTGACAGTGCGGGTACCCACAACCTTGATTTGTCACATTCTGTCCATCTGGTGGATGCCACGGCAGGGGCGATCAATATCGCGTTGCCAGCCGCAGCCAGTGCTACCGGGGCGCAGGTCACTATCAAAAAAGTTGATAACAGTGCCTATATAGTCACTGTGTCTGAACAGAGTGGTGGAGCGGGGCCAGATGGCAGCACGTTGCAGCTGGGAGGGCGTTACGATTATGTCACTGTCATTTCTAATGGCGCTAACTGGCATATCCAGTCATCCAGCCGGATGGCCGGTAATACCCGCTATGCTGATACCACCGGTACCTATGACATTGATATGGCGGTGGATACCTATTTGCTATCGAGCTATGGCGGGGCACTGACCGCACGTTTACCTCCGGCCAATGCTGCGCAGGCGATCGGGCGGACGGTGACGATCAAAAAAATAGATAGTTCAGGTAATGCTGTCACTGTGACCGAGCAAGGCGGTGCCGGTCCGGATCAGACTAGCCAACCCCTGACCAGCCAGTACAAAGCTGTCACTGTCATATCAAACGGTAGCCAGTGGTACGTGGTTTCCAAAAATTGATCAGGAAAAGGATAAGGCATGAATATAAAAATAGAACAGCAAAGTCGTGCGCAAATTGCGGCCTTTTTACCGGATGCGATTCGTATGGCGCTGAACTCCTATCAAAAATTTTCTCATGAAATTCACGGGGAGAACGAGAAAAGTTTTAAAGATCACCATACCGCCTGCAAGGTGGCGATATCGCATATCGATTTATTGCTGAAGCTGGCGCGTTGGGCTGATTTGCCGGATGGCGTGACTGCCGATCGCAATCAACAGATGATTTTGGTGGCGGCAATTGCCGAAGCCGAACGTGAATTGCAGGATTATGAGGATCAAGATGACGCAGTCAGTAACATTGCCAACGACGCAGGGGATCAAACCAGCTGATTTTATGGTATTTCTGGTGCTATGGAACCGGATGCAGGGGCAAACAACGCCCGCCCTTCACCGTCGCATGGCGCTCTGGCTGCAGCAGAGCTGGTACGATGGGCAAAACCGTCTGCTATTGATGGCGTTTCGCTCGTGCGGAAAATCCACTCTTGTGGGTTTGTTTGCCGCATGGTTGCTATATCTGAATCCCGATTTGCGAATTCTGGTGCTGGCCGCCGAAAGCACATTGGCGCAGCGTATGGTTAGGAATGTGCGCCGGATCATCGAACGTCACCCTCTCACCATGGCGTTGAGACCAGATCGGCCTGATCAATGGGCGGGGGATCGCTTTACTATCAACCGCAGGCGTGAACTACGAGAACCCTCGATGGTCGGGCTGGGGCTGGAGTCCAATATGACGGGCAGTCGCGCCGATATCGTTATCTGTGATGATGTCGAGGTGCCGAATAGCTGCGATACGGCTGAGAAGCGACGAAACCTGCGCGAGGTGTTAGCGGAGCTGGATTACATCCTTGTCCCGGGCGGGACCCAGCTTTATGTCGGCACCCCCCATCACTGGTATACAATTTATGCAGCCGAGGCACGCACAGACATTGGCGAGATACGACCTTATCTCTCCGGTTATCAGCGTTTAATCTTGCCGGTACTGGATTCGCAGGGTCGCAGCCAATGGCCGGAACGATTCACTCTTGAAGATATTGCAAGGCACAAGGTACAGGGGTTCAATCGCTTCCGTAGCCAGATGATGCTGGAGCCGGTGAATGTAAGCGAGGGTCGGTTGCAGCCTGAGCGCTTGCGTCGTTATCAGGGTGAACTATGTCCCATCAGGGAATTAAATCGGCTGGAATTACAGGGCCGGGCGTTAGTATCGTGCAGTGCCTTCTGGGATCCGGCTTTTGGCACTCGCGACCGAAGCGTTCTGGCTCTGGTTTATGCCGATGAAAGCGGGACGTTATGGCTGCACCGGGTTTTTTATCTCAAAAACGGACAGGGACCGGATGAGGCCACCGGACAGGCGCAGCAGGTTGTTGAGGCAGCGCATGGCTATATGATCCCGTCGATCGCAGTGGAAGGAAACGGTATCGGCAAGTTTTTGCCCTTGATACTGCGTCGTGAGTTGGCGCGGGCGCGGGTGCCTTGTGCGGTGATTGAACATCACAACACGCGCAACAAGGATGAACGAATTCTTGAGGCGTTTGATACGGTCATGGCTGCAGGGTTGCTGCAGGTTCATGACAGCGTCTATGCCACTCCGTTTATCACGGAAATGCAGGAATGGCGACCGGGGCGTTCCAGTGGCCATGATGATGGTCTGGATGCGGTAGCGGGGGCCTTGTTGCGCCAGCCGGCAAGATTGCCGGTTGAATCATTCTCCGGACGCCAGAACTGGCAAGGATACCCCTCACATACAGCAAGGACTGATTTCAATGTTTGAATTTTCACATGATTTAAGCTGGTGGATTACCGTGATTGATCTGCCTGCGTTGGCGGGCTTGTTCTGGTTGATTTGGCGAACACGCCATGATCATGCCAGCGAAATCATGCACCTGC
>JAMPXY010000089.1 GCA_023700945.1 Alphaproteobacteria bacterium
CCTGTGCATCTATTATAGTGCCAACACGGATATCAACTTTTAAAAAATCATCAAGTCCTATCATTATGCAGCGGTTGCCTGATTGTTTCCGGATGGGGCGTCGCTGTTGGCCGGGGTTGCCAGTACGGGTTCTGTGAGGGTGATGTCTTTAAGGTTGAGAGCTTGCAACGTATTCCGGTGCAACATATCTGAAGCCTGCCGCAAGGTGCTGGCAATAGTATCTTGAACCTGTCTTATATCACGGATACTGTTTTGATAATGGTTTTGAGTCAGGGCCGCCTGGCGAGAAATTTTTTCTTCAGGTGTACCTTCCTGGAGCATAATGCTCAGCAGAGTGTTTTGCCATGCCAGAACGCCGGAGATGATGTCGCTTTGCTGGCGTAGCACAGCTTGCAGGCCAGAAAGCGCTGTTTTGTGAGATTCAGCCAGAGTTATCAGGCTCTGTCTTTGCATGGCAAGCAGGCTGGCCGGACTTACGGGCAAGCCTTTGGGGTATCCGCCCAACGGGGTGAACAGGTTGGAAATAAATAATTTTGTCATGTTCTGAGGGAGTGCGGCGGTGGTCAGGTCAAGATTATACATGGCATACCTCTGCAAGTGGCGGAAATGTTGGTTTTTTATAATGGCGCATGATGCGCCAGCACCTGCAAGCTGTCAATCATCTCGCCCTTGCTGATATTCTGAAAAACCTGATTTTTTCCTTTTTTAGCAAACAATTAACCCGGACATAGGACAGTTTAAGGACGGGAATTTGTTTCCCGAATCGTTATGGTTAAAAACGGGCATCTTGGATTAAATTGAATGAGCGACCTTAACCGGGATAATGATGATGACGATAGCGCGGTGCGTGTAAAACGCGTGCTGACTGGCGGCGTACCGCAATTTATGGTCTTCCTCAATGGCATGATCCTGACAGTCGTGGCTTATCTCATTCTTAGTTTGTTTATACGGGATATCATATTTGACGAATATAAACGGGCGATAGAACAGGCTCGTGACATAATTTCTGATCGGGTTGAAGATGTGCAGGATGATTTGCAGATGCTTTCGACCATCTTGGCACTTTCTGGTGCCAGTACAGGTGAAATGGCCCGGGAAAAAATCCAAAAGGCGGTCCCCAATCAGGAATTGTTTGATCATCTGATATGGATTTATCCAACAGCAGAAGGCTGGCGTTACCGGGATTTACTGGACGGTATGCCAGGGCACGATGCTAAGCCGCTTCTCTCCACGGAACGCGCCCAGTTTCTTGTCCAGCATGTTTTGGCCAATCGCGGTCAGATTGCGGATGCCCCCTTCGCGCTGACAGATTTATCGGCATCTGACTATGTGCAAGAAGTTGATGAGCCAATTGTCAAAAGCCGATCTTATATTGTCGCTCACAATATGAGAGATTTAAGTAGTGATAGAGGTGTTCTGGCGGCTGTGACCCGCATGAGTTTAATCTCAGACAAGCAGTGGATGATTGATAAATCCATGATAAGGCGCCTGACGATTAATGATGTCGCGAGCGGGAAGAGACTATTTCTCATCGATCGTTCCAAAAATAATATTGAAGAAGAGGGGGCGTCCGGCGATTACAGGCATGCTTTTGAAATTGATGTTATGGGGGATGTCTGGAGAGTAGAGACCGTGTTGGGAGCAGATCGCAACACGATGTTCATGAGCCAATCTCCTTTATTGTTGCTGCTTTTTGGCTTGACTTTAACTGTTGTAGGGACACTTTATGTGCGAACCAACCAACGTCAATCTTACCGACTCTCCACAGTCAATCGGGCTTTGGCACAAAAAAATTATGAATTAAACACGGAGATGGCAGAACGTGAGCGATTAAACCAAAGCCTGCGCAAGGCGGAGCGGGAATACAGGGCTATTATTGATTCAGTCAGTGATATTATTTTTGAGGTTAATGCTGACGGTGAAATTTTGTTTCTTAACGAAACATGGCCACGAATTACCGGCTATGAAATCGAGCAAAGTATAAATCGCAATATTTTCGATATGCTGCACCCCCAAGATCAGGATGAGCAGCGAGCAGCCTTCCGGCAGATGGTGTCGGGCAAGCGGCCAGCTTACCGCGCTTTTATTAGAATGCGTACGAGTGCCGGTGTCTATCATGCTGCTGAACTGGCCATGTCGATGTTGCGACAGGATGAAAACAAGCAAATGAGAGTTGTCGGTACAATTACGGATGTCGAGGAACGTCGGCGCACCGAACGCGCCCTGACTGAGGCCGAGAAAAAATACCGTACAATCGTAGAAAATGCAGCGGGGGGCATTTATCAGGTCACTCCCGATGGACACTTCCTGAGCGTAAATCCGGCCTATGCGCGGATACTGGGCTATGAATCTGCAGATCACGTAATGAAATCTGTTCGAAATGCCCATGAGCAATTATATGCCAAGCCTCGGGAACGTGCCCGTTTTGTTCGTGAGCTTGAACAAAATAGCCAAGTAAAGGCATTTGAAGCGGAAATGATTACAAAAAGTGGTGATTTGATCTGGGTCAGTGAAAATGCCCGTGCGGTGCGTGATGATGAAGGTAATGTTCTTTATTATGAAGGAAGTCTAGAGAATATCTCACAGCGCCGGGAATCTGATATAAAGATGCGCGAGGCCATGGTGCAATCCGATCTGGCAAACCGGGCCAAATCAGAATTTTTGGCAAACATGTCTCACGAATTACGCACCCCGTTGAATGCAATCATAGGATTTTCCGAGATTATCAGGAATGAAGTTTTCGGTGCGATTAATCATCGCCAATATTGGGAATATGCCAAAGATATTCACGAGAGTGGCAAGCAATTACTGCGCATTATCAATGACATTCTTGATGTGTCGCGGATTGATGCGGGAGACCGCCAGCTCAATGAAAGTTTGGTGGATATGAAGTCTTTGATTAGGTCTTGTATCTCTTTCATGGCTGGCCGTACCGATGAGGCCTCATTGATAGTGAACGATGCTACAGGCGATAGCTTACCCAATATCGTTGGGGAAGAACTGGCGATCAAGCAGTCCTTGCTGAATATTCTTTCGAACGCCATCAAATTCACTCAGCCGGGCGGGAGTATTACCTTCACTCACGAGCTGGACGGTGACGGACGTTTACGCCTGTCCGTGACGGATACGGGTGTGGGTATGGAGGAGGAGGAAGTTGAAAAGGCTTTGTCTCCTTTTGGTCAGTTAGAAACTTCACTTAGCCGTACCTCATCTGGTGCGGGGCTGGGATTGACTTTAGTAACATCTTTGATGGAATTACATGGCGGTGATCTGGAGTTGGTATCGCAAAAAGGAATTGGCACAACCGCGACACTGGTTTTCCCCAAGAAGCGTGTGGTTCTCGATAATGGGCAGAAAGGGAAATCTGGAGAGACGTCGACTGATTATACCGCTGATGGAGATGAAGAGGCTATCAATCGGACGATACAATAAGTTTCAGGGCTTCGTCCCGGTCCATATCCAGTGCCTGCCGAGCGATCTCGAAATCAAAGCCGCCACGTGCCAGACTGGCAAGCTCTCTTTGCCTGTTTTGATTGTCAACAGGTTCTGATTTTTCTGTGGCAAAGGGGCCTATGCGGCGGCGACGGGCATGTTTGAGGGCAGCAACCAGTTGTGGATTTCCTATGGTGTTGGCATCGATTTCATTGAGAATACGCCGGGTCATACTTCCCACTATTCCCTTACTGTTCATCTTTGCCATTATGGCCTGCGCCGAGAGGCCGCGTTGACGCAAGGTGCGGATAGTGCCGGTTGCGTACACTTCGTCATTAAGTAGACCGGAACGATTGAAAACTTCAATCAGGTTATCAAGCATAGATAGGCAGGCATCTCTATCCTGTTCAGGGTGAACGCGGCATGAATTATCAATCTTGCGGGCCATAATTTTTCGGAATTGCGTTGTGCTGGCTGCAAAACGCTGCAAATAATAAAGTCCGGCATTATGAAGGTAGGTTGGGGTGATTATTTTTGGTTTTTTATCACGGCGCACGGCTTTGGCAGGAGAACAGGGCTTGATCCCACCTGATTCTGGTTTATCTTGAACATCACGCTGCGTCATGTCATCAAGGCTATCATAATGAACAAAGTTTTGTCCCGCCCTGTTTCACCTTTATCTGCGCGCCCGATTCAGGGGCTGAACCGGGTTGGCTTACAGACCCTGATTCGGAAGGAAATTGGGCGGTTTATGAACGTTTATATGCAGACTCTAGTGGCCCCGGCAATTACGACTGTCCTGTTTTTCATGGTGTTCGCATTGGCGCTAGGTCATGAAAATGAGGCTGTTGACGGGGTGCCTTATTTAAGATTTTTGGCTCCGGGTCTTGTAATAATGGCAATGGTACAAAATGCTTTTGCCAACACCTCATCGTCTATCCTGATTTCCAAGGTTCAGGGGAATATTGTAGATGTGCTGATGCCGCCGCTTAGTCCGCTTGAGCTTTTGCTGGGTTATACGGCAGGTGGTGTGGCGCGGGGTTTGCTGGTCGGGGTCATTTGCCTTCTGGTGATTTCCTTCTTTGTTCCTCTTAGTATTTTCTCATGGCCTGTATTTATAATTTCAGCTTTTTCTGCAACTTTGATGCTTTCCCTGATTGGTGTGGCCGGTGGACTGTGGTCTGAGAAATTCGATCATATGGCGACCATTACTAATTTTGTGATTACGCCTTTGGCGTTCCTCTCCGGCACATTTTATTCTATTCAGCGTTTGCCAGGGATGTGGAAGGATGTTGCTTTGCTGAACCCGTTTTTTCACATGATCGATGCTTTTCGTTATGGCATGATCGGGCATGCCGATGCTGATATTGCTGTGGGATTGGCAGGGTTGGCGGTGGTTAATATCATCCTGTTCCTGCTATGTTACAGGATGCTCAAAACGGGCTATAAAACCAGAGCTTAGTAATTCTATGACTGATACCATTCTGCCGTTTATGATTGAGGCTTCCGGTCTGCGCGGACGGCTGGTGAGGCTCGATACCGTCCTTGATAAAATTCTCGAGGCACATGGTTATTTGGCACCGGTTGCGCACTTGACGGGGGAACTTGCCACGATGGCGGTGATGCTGGGGTCGATGCTCAAATATGATGGGGTTTTTACTTTGCAGATTCAAAGTGAAGGCGTCGTTAAAATGCTGGTTGGTGATTTTACTTCATCCGGCGATCTGCGCGCCTGCGCCACCTTGAATAATGATCAGGCCGCCACGGCTGAACTCGGACGTTTACTTGATAAGGGCTATATGGCTTTTACGGTCGATCAGGGTGAAAACACCGAACGCTATCAAGGTATCGTTGAGTTACGACCCGGTGGGTTGCTTGAGAGTATGCAGGCTTACTTTACCCAGTCTGAGCAAATTCGTACAGGGATCAGGATGGCAGTGGCTCAGGTGGAGGGGCGCTGGCGGGGTGCGGCGATCATGTTGCAGGATATGCCGGAAGAGGGCGGTGTTATCGCCCCCGAAGGGCCGTCAATCTCGACGGAGGATGATAACTGGCGCCGGGCCATGATTTTGCTACAGACTTGTGCCGATGATGAATTACTTTCTCTGTCCTGCAGTGGTGAAGAGTTATTGTTCCGGCTTTTCCATGAAGATGGCGTTCGTGTTTTTGAGAGCAGACCAGTGCAGAAAGGGTGTCGCTGCACTATGGAAAAAATTAACGGTATCTTATCCACAATGAGCCCGGAAGATATTGATCATATGACAGATAACGGTCAGATTACGGTCACTTGTGAGTTCTGTAATCACGATTTTTCATTTGATCCTGAGGCATTCGGACGTAATATGAACTGATAATCAGTACTTATCCGGAGTTTCCGTGTTCATGACGATCTCTTTGAAGGCTTTCCCCGCTGTCTTTCTGCTCAGTGTTTCTCTTTTATGCGTTTCGGCTTGCACAACAACACCTGCTGCGCAAAAGGCCCCCGTGCCGGAACTAAGCTTCACCAATATCTCGCCTTACCATGTTGATGTTTTGCGGGTAGACGTTGAAAACCTTTACCAGCCAGGTGCTGATCCCAAGGACGTTGCAACATCTTTCCCGGTGCAGCCAGACATCGCGGTTAAACGTTATGCTGAAAATCGTTTGCAACCGGGCGGGCAGCGTGGAGGTCTTAAATTCATTATCGAAGATGCCCGCATTTATCAGAGCCAGTTCGAACAGGATAATAAAGTTGTCAGCTGGATGGGGGCAGGAAAACAGGATCAGTATGAAATCTTCTTGCGTCTGAAACTTTACTATACAGATGATGTTGGATTGCAGGAAGGTCGTCAGGGCACCCTTAACTTCAATCGTACGCTGACCATGCCGGCCAGTGTGTCTCTGGCAGAACGTGAACTGCGGCAGCTGAAGTTCCTTGAGCAGTTGATGCAGGATGTCGATGCCAGTGTTAGCAAGGCCTTGGCAGAACGCTTTAGTATGCGCGATGGTGATGCTTTGCCTTTGGCCTCTTTGCTAGCGGCGCCAGAGGTACGGTGAGAACAATACCAGTAACGTCAATAGCTCCAAACGTCCCAGTACCATACCAAATGAAAGCGCCCACTTAGCACCGTCGGGTAGCGTAGAAAAATTGCCTGCTGGGCCGATAATCGGGCCTAGACCCGGGCCAACATTCGTTAGGGCGGTGGCGGCGCCACTGACGCTGGTAATAAGATCAAGCCCGAAAAAGGCCAGAATTATGCTGAGGGCGGCAAACGACAAGAGCAGAGCGAAGATATAGACAATCACCGAGAACAAGGTTTCTTCGCTGACGCTTTTACCCTCGTAGGTAATGGGGAAAACGCCATGCGGATGAACCAGACGGAACATTTGCCGTTTGAACACCGACCACATCACCTGAAAGCGCATGATCTTGGTGCCGCCCGAGGTGGAGCCCGTGCAGCCGCCGACAAAGGTTAGAATAAAGAAGACGCCGACTGCAAACGGCCCCCAGAGCGTATAGTCCTCGGACATAAAGCCGGTGGTGGTAACAACGGAGACCACATTGAAGCTGACTGAGCGCAAGGCTTCGCCAAAAGGACGGCCGTGGGCAATACTCAGCCATGCAGAAAGCAGCACGATAGTGATGGCCAAAAATTTAAGAAATGCCCGGGCTTGCGAGTTATGAAATACGTGCTTCCACTCGCCTTTACCCATTCTGATAAAAAGAACGAAAGGCAGAGCGCCTAAAATCATGAAGAATGTTCCAGTCCATTCCAGAAGCGGATTTTTGAAAAACGCGAAAGAGGCGTCATGGGTGGACAGCCCACCAGTTGCGATCGATGTCATGGCATGATTAAGGGCATCGAAGCCGGTCATGCCACAGAACCAGAATGTCATTGCGCACCATGTGACCAGAAACATATAGATATACGCGATTGCCAGAGCGTTTTGCCGTATGCGCGGCAGGGCTTTGTCCGATTTATCTGATGATTCCGTCTGAAAGAGTTGCATGCCGCCGACTTTCAGGAAGGGCAAAATCGTCAGGGCCATCACAATAAACCCGATACCACCGAATGCCTGCAGGATAGACCGCCATAATAAAATGCCGGGTGGCGATGTATCCAGCCCGACCATCACGGTTGATCCAGTAGTCGTGATTGCCGATGTGGCCTCAAAGAAAGCATCGGTAAATGATAAATCGGCGACCGAGTGCCATAACGGCATGGCACCAAAGGTCGCCATAACCAGCCAGCCACTAGCAGTCAGGACAAAAGCCTGCCGGATGTTCAATGATTCATTGGTGCAGCCCGCGTTGCTGAGGATCAGTGTCCCGCCAAAGAATGTGCATATGCAGATGCTAAGGAAAAAAACTTTCCAGTCATCGTGATCATAATAAAGATCCACAAGCATAGGTACAGTCATGCCCACGGCCAGCAGGCAGAGCAACATTCCCATGACGTAGAGTATCGGGCGGAAGTCCATGGCAGGAGTCTAATGGATGATAGCGTTCTGGTAAGGGCTATCGAGGGAAAAGGCTGGAATATCCACAGTGAAGCTTTGGCCGTGCACATTCACCATTTTATAATTACCTGTCATGATGCCACCTGGTGTGGGTAGGGGGGTGCCGCTGGTATATTCAAAGGTTTCGCCTGGTGCCAGTGTAGGTTGCTGGCCTATAACGCCTTC
>JAMPXY010000090.1 GCA_023700945.1 Alphaproteobacteria bacterium
CGATTAAGATCATTAATTCATCGCCTGATCCGCTGATACCATTTAGGCTATCATTGATAGCATCTAGCTTGCACTTGCAATACGCTTGGATGTCAAAGCTGCTTTTGCGGACGATCTCCGATCTCAATATATTCGCCTTCTAGGCCTATAACCAATAATAACCTCATGTCATAATCTTCCAATTGTAAGCAACTGACATTAACGCCACATCATTAAAGTTATCAAAAATGACAACTTTAATACTGATCGCGCGGGAATGTGAAAAATAAGAAAAGTGGCTCCTCGAGCAGGATTCGAACCTGCGACCAATCGATTAACAGTCGATTGCTCTACCGCTGAGCTATCGAGGAACAATGGGGGTTATCACTAATGAATCGAGGGGGGTTTGTCAATCACTCTAGGTATATAGATCGGCCTTTTTCCTAAAAAATCACCCCCATAGCCGATGGGCATGAGGGGGTGATAAACATAATCTTTACTGACGCTGCCTAGGGGTTAGCCGTGGGCACGGTCTGGGTCAGGCGGGGTTGATAGACCGGATCAGCTTTTTTGAGCAGAAAATCCCGGGCGCAACCAAGATAAGCGTCCATTTTACCCTTGAGAGGCCCACCTTTGTAGTACAAAGCCTTGTCAGCACTGCCTTCGGCGGTGGCGTTCAGGCCTGCATCGGTCGGGCTGCACACGGCTTTAACGCGATTTTGTTCGGCAGCCACCCCGCGCGGATTCGGGATCGAGCGCGGCAGCTTTCTTTCGAAAATCAATTCCTTGCGGGCCTCTTCATAGTCAGAATTGCGCGGGTCAACCCGGATATCGGGGCGGATGCCAACATATTGCGGGCTGGTGCCTGAAGGGCGTTTATACATGGCAATCGTAAGTTTCAGGAGCGAGCCATCGCCGAAAACGTCTGATCTGATTTCTTGTACCGTACCCTTGCCAAAAGTATCAGCACCCATGACCGTCACACGTTCATGATCTTGCAGAGCCCCCGCAACAACTTCAGAGGCGGATGCCGAACCCTCATTGACCAGTACAACAATCGGCACACCCTTGACGATGTCACCTTCAGTAGATGTCAGGCGTTCACCATGATCAGGGTTCATCCCCTGAGTAGAGGTAATCAGACCTGTGGAGTTAATAAAATCATCGGCAATGGTACGGGCTTCGCCCAGAAGGCCACCCGGATTGCCACGAAAATCAAGAATAAGCCCCTTTAGAACGCCCCCGGCACCGAGGGTGGGATTTACCAGCACCTCGGCCTTGGCGCGGGCGATGGCATGACGAATATCCATGCTGGCCGTCTGGGTAAAGCTTTTCAGGCGAACGTGAGCCACGCCCCCTTCGAGCATGCTGAAAGTCGCAGAGGCTTGTTTAATCGGTGCCCGGACAATCGGCAGGGTCAGTGTAGAGTCGCCGCGCTGGAACTGAATATTCACGGTGGTGCCTGACGCGCCCCGGATCAACCCGATGGCCTGATCTATCGGCATGTCTTTGATCACGGTACCGTCCACAGATTTGATAATATCACCAGCTTGAACCCCGGCTTTTTCCGCTGGTGAGCCCTCGATCACGGACTCAATCTTGAGATTGCCATCTGTCTGCTCCATTTGGGCACCAATACCTACAAACGTATCGTTTAACTTATCCCGGAATTCCTGATTTTTATTGGCGGGGATGTAGCCGTCATGCGGGCTAACGTAAGACAGCATGCCGCTCAGCGCCGCTGTCATCAGGCTTTCAGCATCCACCTTGGTCTTGGTTTTTTCTTTTTGGACGTTTTCAACAAAACTGTTGATTCCGGCGCGGGCGGCTTTGCGGAGATCGGCCTCTGACAAGCCAGAGCGAGCAGAATTTTCGATGACAAAGGCAATGGCCTTTTTGAACTTCGCGGCGTTGAGAGTGGCGTCATAATTAACACCCGGCTGAGCCATTGCCCCATATTTTGTCAGCCACTGTGCATATTCTTCCTCGGCTGAAACCGCCGCAGGCTTGGTAGGGGCCGCATCCTGCTCAGCCGCGTAAGGAGCCGTTGAGAGCAGGCCTAGACCGGCAAGAGCGGTCGCGGCGAGAAACCTTTGGGTGGCCTTAAATGTCGGCAGCATATTCTAAATGTCCCTGTTCTGGATGGTATTTTGTTAATTTATTGTTTTATAGGAAACACCCATAGGCAGTGCCCTGTCAAGTTTACCAATAATAAAAGTGACCCGTGACCATGTTGGGGCTTGATTTTGAGCCAACATGTCCATATATATAGACATATGGACATACAACAAGCCCTGATAGCCTTTGATGCCCTCTCGCAAGAAACCCGCCTACGGAGCTTTCGGTTGCTGGTTGAATCTGGCCCGGCGGGCGTGCCAGCGGGCAAACTAAGCGAGGCCTTGGGCATTCCTCACAACAGCCTGTCCTTTCACCTTAATCATATGAGTAATGCTGGGCTTGTACTGTCGCGGCGGGAAGGGCGCTCAATCATTTATAGCGCGAACTTCACCTTATTTACCGACCTGATCCGATTTATGGTTGAGGATTGCTGCCGGGGCGAGTTTGCCAGCATCCGCGAAGATCAGGCCGGGGGATCATCGCTCATTGAATTAATCAATTGCTGCCCACCACAAACGGAGACAACACCATGAAGGTATCAGAGATCAAGAATGCCCTGAGCAATCTGCAGACCGTTAAATTCAAATTGCCCGATGGGTCTTATGTGCCTGCTCATTTTCATGTCACAGAGGTTGGGCTGGTCACTAAACATTTTATTGATTGCGGGGGCACCGAACGCAAAGAAACGGTGGCCAACTTCCAGCTCTGGGAAGCCGGTGATTACGATCACAGGCTGGCACCACAAAAATTTCTGCATATTCTTAATTTATGCCAGAAAGTTCTGGGAACTGAAGATCTCACGATTGAAGTCGAATACCAGCAAAGCACGATTGGCAAGTTTGGTCTTGAATTCGATGGCAAGGATTTCATCCTGACAACAAAACAGACGGCCTGCTTGGCTCAGGATGCCTGTGGCATTCCCCCTGAACAACAAAACAGGAAATCCACGTCCTGTTGCTCACCCGCAGGAAGGTGCTGCTGATGAAAAGGCGAGTCCTTGTTCTCTGTACCGGAAATTCCTGCCGCTCTGTGATGGCGGAGGCACTATTCAATCACCTTGGTAAGGGCGCTATTGAGGCCGTCAGCGCGGGAAGTCACCCAACCGGGTATGTCCACCCCAAATCTATTGAAACCCTGCAACGTCACGGCATAGATCCCGGCACACCGCGCAGCAAGTCATGGGACGAATTTGCGGGGCTGAATTTCGATCTGGTTGTCACGGTTTGCGATGCCGCCGCGGCTGAAAGCTGCCCTGCCTTTTTAGGGCCCGCCAAAAAACTCCACTGGAGTACACCTGACCCGGCCAAGGCTACAGGAGCAGACGAGCAGATCGACGCAGCCTTTGACGAGGCCTTCACTATGCTAAGAAACAGAATTGAGGCGTATATTGAGGCGTATATAAACCATGCTTGAAATGTTTACAGAGAACAGTACGGTTTTTGATGGAAGTTAAATGACACAAAAAATAATCTCACCCCTCGGCATTTTCGAACGTTACCTCTCCCTCTGGGTGGGGCTGTGCATTGCCGCTGGCGTCGGTCTGGGGCTGGCAGTGCCGGGCGTATTTCAAGCCATCGCGTCCCTCGAATATGCCAGCGTCAATCTGGTCGTGGCCGTGTTTATCTGGGTGATGATTTACCCGATGATGGTCAATGTTGATTTTGCATCCATAAAAGATGTCGGCAAAAAGCCCAAGGGGCTGTGTATAACGCTGGTGATTAACTGGCTGATTAAACCCTTTACCATGGCCGCGCTGGGAATTTTATTTTTTGAATATCTGTTTGCCGGACTGGTCAGCCCACAGGATGCCAAGGAATATATCGCGGGGATGATCTTGCTGGGTGTGGCACCATGTACGGCGATGGTGTTTGTGTGGAGCCAGATGGTCAAAGGTGATGCCAATTACACGCTGGTGCAGGTATCGGTGAACGACATTATCATGATTTTTGCCTTTGCGCCGCTGGTGGCTTTGCTGCTCGGCGTCACAGATATTATCGTGCCATGGGAAACGCTTTTGCTTTCAGTTGTTTTATATGTGCTTATTCCGCTCACAGCGGGATATGTGACGCGTAAAAAACTGGACAATGCCAACAACCATGAGCGAATTGCCACATTTACGACGCAGATCAAGCCATTTTCGATTATGGGCTTACTGGCAACCGTTGTTTTGTTGTTCGGGTTTCAGGCGGAGACAATCATTGATAAACCGCTGGTGATTGCCTTGATCGCCATTCCGTTGATCATTCAAAGCTACGGGATTTTTGCTGTTGCCTATGGCTGGGCCTATCTCTGGCGTGTGCCGTTTTCCATCGCTGCGCCAGCGGCCCTGATTGGCACATCCAACTTCTTTGAGTTGGCCGTAGCGGTAGCCATCAGCCTTTTTGGTCTGAATTCCGGGGCGGCTTTGGCAACAGTAGTTGGCGTGTTGGTCGAAGTGCCGGTCATGCTCTCGCTGGTTGTTTTTGCCAACAAGACCCGACAACATTTTCAGGGGTGATCGCCGGGCTCCGCTTCTGCCGTTTTCGATGTAATCAAAATCTCGGTGAGGTAGCGGGAAACGAAGGCAACAAAAAACCCGCTGTTTGCGGGCCTCACGGGGCTATTTCTCTCTGAGTATAGCTGATGGTGATGTAGATGGCTGGGGCGGCTGGATTCGAACCAACGAATGGCGGTACCAAAAACCGCTGCCTTACCGCTTGGCGACGCCCCAATCCTTGAACAAATCGGATATTTCCCTTAAGGGATCGGCTGCGAACCTAGCCAAGATGAACGGGGAAATCAAGCGGAAAGCTGCACGCTTCTTGTTAAACCTGAAAAACGGCAAAAAAGAGCCTCAAAAAAAGGATTTTTGCCATTTGTTGAAGAGCGCTCAACAAAAAACAGGAAGGGGCAGCTGGAGGCACGGGCCGGAATCGAACCGGCGTACAAGGATTTGCAGTCCTCTGCCTAGCCACTCGGCCACCGCGCCATCAGGAATATGAATATATCCAGCAGAAGTCGGGTAGGATTAGCATGCTTTTTTCCCTAAATCCAGCCCCTTGTCGGCACGGATCTTAGTTATATGTCATGTGGATAAGTGCTGGCCTGATTCGCAGGATTCTGATATAAATTCAGTGAACTGTTCAGTTTATCCACAAGCGTTCAAGGAAATATGATTATGTTATCTTCTGCTGCTGTCGCACGTCAGGCTATGGTTGATTCCCAGATACAGACCAATGGTGTTGTCAAATCTGCGGTGCTGGAGGCTTTTGCCACGGTCCCGCGCGAACAATTCGTCCCGCGCCAGCACCAGACGGTGGCCTATAACGATAAAGATATCATACTGGCACCGGGGGCCTATCTTTTGAGCCCGATGACCCATGCCCGCCTGCTTGAGGTCGCCCATCTGAAATCCGAGGACATTGTTCTGAGCATCGGTGATGTCACGGGTTATGGCGCGGCAATTTTGTCACCGCAAGTATTGACGGTTGTTGCTCTTGAAGGCCGCACACGGTTCAGTGATGACGCCAGACAAATCTGGGCCCGTCTGGAGTGTAACAACATTGTAACGCTTGAAGGCAATAGTGCGGACGGCTGCCCGGCTCACGCCCCGTATTCAGCGATCATTCTGCACGGCGCCGTAAAAGAAGTCCCGGCGGCCTTGTTGGCGCAATTATCCCCGGGCGGACGGCTGGTTTGCGTGCTGCAACGCCCCGATGCGCCCTTGGGTACGATTACCGTGATCGAGCGGGATACGCAGAACAGCTTCTCGCATAAATCTCAATTTGATGCTGTTGCTCCATGGGTTGACGGTTTGGCACCGCGCCACGAATTTCGTTTCTAATCCCTCTTGTCCGTTGGTGAATTCATGACTTTTTCCCTGCACCTGAAAAATTTTCTGCTGCTCTCGGCAGCGTTGCTGATTGTGCCCGCAGCCGCAAATGCGCAAAGTGCCGAGGCTTTGTTGCTGGCACAGGCCAATGATAGTGCCCCGGCAGAGATGGCGGATCCGCTAGATCCTTCCGCCCCCATTACACCGCAAAAGCTGGTGGAAGAGGGAAGTGGGGGTGAAGACACTCCGACGGTCATGCCGGAACCTGTACCAACCGACGAACCCGCTGCTGAAGTGGCAATACAAGCAACAGCAGAACTCCAGCCAGTAGAAGAACCCCCGAAAGCAGAGACGCCGAAGGAAGAGACTGCAAGCAAAACGCGGGCTAAAGATAGCGATAACCTGATTCAGCAATCGGGTGACGCACAAGGTGCGGTGCAAAGCACCACCCAACCGCTGCTGGATGCCCTGCGCGCGGCTTATATCAATAACCCCACTTTGCGCGCGGCCCGGGCGGAAATGAAGGCCACAGCCGAGGCTTTGCCACAAGCGCAATCAGGCTGGATGCCAAGCTCAAACGTTACCGGCACCGTGACGGCAGCCGAACTTGATCCCGGCTCAGCCTCTGGCGATGGCACCACCTCGCGTAATCTCGAACTCTCCGTGACCCAGCCGCTTTACCGAGGCGGGCGCACAATCTCCGGAATCGGCAGTGCGCAGAACCTGATTCTGGCGCAAGGCGCTGTCCTGAATGCCACCGAACAGCAATTGCTGCTATCTGCTGCTACCGCCTATATGGATGTGGTTCGTAACAAGGCCCTTGTAAACCTGAGCGAGAAGAATATCGAAGTGGTGCGCAAGCAGCTGGGGGCCTCACGTAATCGTTTTGAAGTCGGGGAAGTGACCCGCACAGACGTCGCACAGGCCGAGGCCCGGTTGGCCCGCGCCGAGGCTACCCGCATCAGTGCCGTGGCCAATTTCAAAAGCAGCCTTGCCAGCTATGAGCAGATTGTAGGAGTCCCGGCGGGAGATATATCACAAACCAGTGTTGAGTTTGTTTTTCCCGAGTCATTTGAGGATGCCATCACACTTGCGGAGAAGAACAGCCCTGCAGTCGTGGCCAGCGAGTATTTGCACCAGTCAGCCGAAAAAAATATTGGCCAGATCTTTGGTGAATTGCTCCCTGAACTAGGGCTTTCGGCCAGCTGGGACAAAACCTGGAACCCCCAGCCCGGTAACCAGTCTGATAGCTCTCAAAAGTCCTTAAGTCTGGTCGCAACGATCCCGCTTTACGAGGGTGGCTATACCCGTTCGCAAGTCAGGCAGGCCAAATATGTTGCTAATCAGCGTTATATAGAAATTATAGAAACCCGTCGTGCAGCTCGTCAGGAGGTTATTTCCAACTGGGAGAGCCTGATGGCTGCTCGCGGAGAAATCCAGTCACGCCGTTCACAGGTCGAAGCCAACCGTGTAGCGCAGGAGGGCGTCCGGCAGGAAGCCGAACTCGGCACCCGCACCATTCTTGACGCCCTTGATGCCGATCAGGAATATCTGGACGCGCAGGTGGCACTGGTTTCAGCGGAGCGAGATGAGGTGGTAGCAAGCTTTGCCTTGGCCAAATCTCTAGGCATTTTGACCCCTGAAACGCTGGGTTTTCCAGAAGTATCCTATAATCCTATACGTGATATCGCGGCAGCTGACTGGAAAATGCTGGGCATGGATGTGGATAGAGTTGATTAGGCTTGAGAATCCGGCTTTGACAAGCGGTTAACAATAGTGGAAACTGATTCCGTTAATGCGTTGATTCAAAACCCTTTCGTGATTCATGCCGGATAAGTCTTCAGAACAAGAACCATCTATTGAGGAAATTCTCGCGTCCATCCGCCAAATCATTGCGGATGACGATGAAGAGCCTGCGAAAGCGGCGGCTCCTGCGAAAGCACCGGAACCTGTGCGTGAACCCGCTAAGCCCGATGTGCTGGAGTTAACCGAAGTGATCCGCGATGATCCGCGTGACAATATTATTATTGATCTGCGTGAGCATGAGGATGAGGCTGAGGAAGAATTACCGCCGCCACCACCGCGTAA
>JAMPXY010000091.1 GCA_023700945.1 Alphaproteobacteria bacterium
ATCCAGGGAATAAGGCGGTCTGATTTCCTGATATCATTGGTTTTGGGCAGGGTGTCTGTCATTATTTTGTTTCCCGGCTGATAAACATACTATCATAGGTCTCTTCTATTCCTGTTTGGTTGTCCTTTAATATAAAGCGGATATCGCTGGGGGTATCTTTTTGTGCGGGTGCTGAAACAAAGGCGTGAAAACTGCCCACGTGATCAGCGAGTACTTCCAGATTCTCAGGACTAAGATGACCTGCGCCTCTGATTTCTATATGGGCATCTTGCAAATTTTCAACCCGCAAGCTGAAACTGCCATCCTCATGGGTCTTGTTGAGTATCTTAATTTCGTAGCCATTACGGATTTGACCATCAGCCAGTTTGACCATCAATGGATTGCGGCTATGCAGGGCATGAAGTTCAAAAGGTTTGCGGTTGAGTTGACCGTAAATGACCAGTCCGGCAACCAGACAGAGTATGGTCAGATAGTAAAAAGTGCGGGGTCGCCATATGCGGGGTGACTGATTTTTTGCAGAATCTTTTGATTCAATGCGTTGTTCTGTATCGTAGCGGATCAGGCCACGGGGCAGATTGATTTTATCCATGATATCGTTACAGGCATCGACACAGAGACCGCAGGCAATACATTCCATTTGCAATCCCTTACGGATATCAATCCCGGTAGGGCAAACCTGAACGCAGGCAGTGCAATCTATGCAATGGCCATGGCCTTCCCAGCTGGTTCCTGCCTTATGTTTGCCGCGGGGTTCACCGCGTACAGGGTCATAGCCAATGATCAACGTGTCTTTATCAAACATAGCGGCCTGAAAACGTGCATACGGGCACATATAGGTACACACCTGCTCGCGGGCGTATCCTGCCATAATATAGGTGCTGAAAGTCAGTGCGGCGATAAACCCTGAAACTGTGTGAGATACTTCGAAGGATAGCAGTTGCTGCCATAAAGTCGGGGCGTCATTGAAATAGAAAACAAAAGCACCACCGGTACAAAATGCGATCAGCAGCCAAAGAAAATGTGTCAGCCCTTTTTTCCAGATTTTTTCTAGGCAAAGCGGCATTTTATCAAGACGCTGGCGGGCGACACGATCTCCCTGCACCCAGTGCTCGACAGCGATGTACAGGTCTGTCCAGACAGTTTGCGGACAGAAATATCCACACCACACCCGGCCTAGTAAACTGGTAACAAAAAACAGGGCAATCGCGGCAAATACCAGAATGGCAGTGAGGTAATAGACCTCTTGTGGCCAAATCTCGATGAAAAACCAGTAGGCCCGGCGCGCGGGCAAATCAATCAGAATGGCTTGATCCGGGGCTTGAGAACCACGATCCCACCGGATTAGTGGCGCCAGATAGTAAATCGCCAAAGTTACGATCATCGCAAGCCACTTCAGGCGGCGATAATGTCCGGAGACCTTGCGCGGATAAATTTTCTCGCGACGGGCAAAAAACTTTACCGGCTTATTGCCCGGCATCGGGGATGGTGGGGCCGAAATCTGAGTCATTTACGCTTTCACCTGCTTCACCGCCGCCTAAGGAATGGACATAAATCGTTAACTGGCGGAGTGTATCGTCATCCAGCCGTCCTTTCCAGTACGGCATTACGCCCGCCCGGCCATCGTATACCGTTCTGAAGATGACATCCTTTGACTCGCCATAAAGCCAGATCGCATCAGTCAGGTTCGGTGCCCCGAAATCCCGGTTTCCTTTACCTTCGGGGCCATGACAAGAGGCGCATTTTTCCTGAAAAATGGTGTATCCGGGATGATCGTTGCCTGATGACGCTGAGGCCAGACCGGAAACATAATCAGCTACAGTCATGACTTGAGCGCGTGTCAGCAATCCATCACGGCCAAAAGCGGGCATCTGCGATATACGGGTATCATCATGCGGTGCCCGAATGCCGTAGAGCAGAGTCTGGTATATATCCTCGATCCGTCCTCCCCAAAGCCATTCATCATCGTTGAGATTGGGATAGCCCTTGCCGCCTGCACCACCTGTACCGTGGCATGTGGCGCAATTATCCTTAAAGGCTGATGCCCCACCCGCCGTGGCAAAGCTATATAATTCCGGATCATTCATGATGTCTTCAAGTGAGGCTTCGTGAAAGCGGCCCAGATATTGCGTTTGACGAGCGGCAATTTCAGCTTGTTCTCTCTCCAGTTTTGTAAACTGTGTCCAGCCAGCAGTACCTTTGGTAGCGCCGCCGAAAGTGGGCCATGCGGGGTAGATAATCCAGTAACCGACAGACCAGATGACGCAGACATAGAAAACCCATAGCCACCAGCGTGGTGCCGGGTTGTTCAGCTCTTTTAATCCGTCCCATTCATGACCCGTGGTTTCAACACCGGATATTTCATCGATTTCTTGGTGGTTGTGATGATCAGTCATGTTGATCCTCTTTCAGCGGTATGCGTGATTTTTCGATATATGATTGTTTAGAGCCGGGTCTGAAAATCCACAGAGCCGTGCCTATAAAATAGCTGAAGAAGAAAAGCAGGCCGATCATTCCAGCATTTTCGGATATCCATCCCATTATTGCGTCTCTCCGGCGGTGTTGGTGGCACTGGCGGGTTCATAGTCGGTAAATTTGACCATCGTGCCCAGAACCTGAAGATAGGCAATCAGCGCATCCATTTCTGAAACCAGCATGGGATTGCCGTCAAAGTCCCTGACATTCAGGGGGCCGCCATAACGCTCTTCCATCGCGGTCTGGTTGTCACTTCCGGCGTGTGCCTGTGAAGCGGCGTCGCTTTCGGCATTTTTAATCATGTCATCAGTATAGGGAACCCCCAGCGCTTGTTGAGCGCGCAGATGCTTATCGATATCATGCAAACGTGCCCCATGACGACTGAGGAAACTGTAGGAAGGCATGATTGATTCCGGAACCACATCACGGGGATTTTTCAGGTGGGCCGCGTGCCATTCATCTGAATACTTGCCGCCAACGCGTGCCAAATCAGGCCCGGTGCGTTTAGATCCCCACTGGAAGGGGTGATCATACATGCTTTCTGCGGCCAGAGAGTAATGTCCGTAGCGGGCAACTTCATCACGTAAGGGACGAATTTGCTGGGAATGACAGAGATAGCAGCCTTCACGGATGTATATATTATACCCAGCCAGTTCCAGAGGAGTGTATGGTCTGACCCCTTTAACCGGCTCGATGACCGTTTCTTGCCGGAACAAGGGAATAATCTCGACAATACCCCCGACCAGAATAGCGCCGATGATGCAGATCAGCAGCAGGATAGAATTTTTTTCCAGCTTTTTGTGTTTGTATAGAAAACTCATGCCACGGCCCCTTGTGCAGTCAGTGGTTGTTCTTTGATGGCGATATCACCGCGTATGGTACGCCAGAAATTATAAGCCATGATTAGGGCCCCACTCAGGTAGAGCAGGCCACCCAGAACCCGGATCAGATAGAAGGGGTGCATGGCCATAACGCTTTCAACAAAAGAATATTGCAAGAAGCCCATGTCATCATAAGAACGCCACATTAGCCCTTGCATGATGCCTGAGACCCACATGGCCGCGATATAAAGAACGATGCCCAGCGTGGCGATCCATAAATGCAAATCAACCAGTTTCATTGAATAAAGTTCTTTGCGCCCCCATAGCTTGGGTACCATGTAATAAAGTGCGCCAAAGGTAATGAACCCAACCCAGCCCAAAGCGCCCGAATGGACGTGACCGATAGTCCAGTCCGTGTAGTGGGAAAGCGAATTTACAGCCTTGATTGACATTAAAGGACCTTCAAAGGTGCTCATGCCATAAAAGGCCAGAGAGATAATCATGAAGCGTAATACGGGATCTTGACGCAGTTTGTGCCATGCGCCCGAGAGGGTCATCATGCCGTTGATCATCCCGCCCCATGACGGCATCCAGAGCATAATTGAAAAGGTCATACCCAGCGTTTGCGCCCAGTCGGGCAGGGAGGTGTAGTGCAGGTGGTGCGGGCCCGCCCAGATATAGATAAAAATCAGTGACCAGAAGTGGAGTATCGACAGACGGTAAGAGTAAACCGGACGCTCGGCACGTTTGGGAACGAAATAGTACATCATGCCGAGAAAACCTGCAGTCAGGAAAAATCCGACCGCATTATGCCCGTACCACCACTGGATCATAGCGCTTTGCACCCCGGAAAAAGCGGAGTAGCTCTTGACGTCAAGCATGCTGACTGGCAGGGCTAGCCCGTTGCCAAGGTGAAGTACCGCCACTGTGATGATGAAGGCCAGATAAAACCAGTTTGCCACATAGATATGGGGTTCTTTTCTTTTGATGATGGTCATCAGAAAAACCAGCAGATAGGCAACCCAGACAACTGTCAGCCATAAATCGGCATACCATTCCGGCTCCGCATATTCTTTGCCTTGTGTGACTCCGGCGAGATAACCCAGTCCGGCCATGACAATAAAAGCCTGATAGCCCCAGAAGGTAAAAAGAGCGAGTTTATCAT
Organism: Alphaproteobacteria bacterium; assembly: GCA_023700945.1. GTDB lineage: Bacteria > Pseudomonadota > Alphaproteobacteria > Micavibrionales > Micavibrionaceae > Micavibrio_C. The sequence continues at coordinate 4,459 of JAMPXY010000091.1, forward strand.
TCCACAGTCGCACCCCGCAGGTCCGTTGTACGACATAATAGCTGGTAGCAAAAAGCGCACTGCCGCCAAAGGCAAAGATTACTGCCGATGTGTGCAGGGGACGTAGCCTGCCAAAGGTCAGAAACGGTTCAAAATTAAGTTGAGGAAACGCCATTTGCGCGGCAATCAACACCCCGACAGTGAAACCGGCGATGCCCCAGAAAACGCAGGCAATCGTAAACAATTTGACGATTGTATCATTGTAAACGGGTTTTGATGTTGCTGTATCCGTTATCATTTGTCTTTCCTTATGACCATGAAAGAAGGGAGTGACCGGCGGTCGTAATCAGCAAACCGGTACTTATAATTAACATGAAGGCGCGTATGCGCGGCAGCGCTTGTGGCCAGCGTTGGCATATCACTCTACTACCTGAGGCTGCGAAAACAAGGGCAGGGACAGTGCCTAGTCCGAAAACAGCCATGGCTGCAGCAGATAAAACGGGATTCTGGGTGGCGACAGCAGTCATCAGGGCGGCCACGACCAAGCCGCAGGGCATAAAACCAAGCAACAATCCTAAAATATACTGGCGTGGCAAAGATGAACCTGCGGTAAAGGGGGTAACCAGTTTCCCAAGCAGAGTTTGAGGAACAGGTAGACCTATGCGGGCAACAAAGGGAAAGGCGGGCGTCAGTACAGGGAAAATATTTACCATAAATATTATGGCAGCCAGAAATAGCATGACGGCGGTCAGCAGGGCCTTGAGAGGTGAGAAAATCAGGGCTGCGTTGATAAGACTGCTGAAAATAAAGGCCAACAGGACATAGGTTGTGATACGGCCTAAATGGTAGGGCAGCAGGGCCGAGCCGGTCAGGCGCCGTATGAGGGGGGAGTCTTGTTTAAAATCAGGCTGTTGTGCCAGAATAAAAGGACCGCACATCAAGGCGCAGTGGGTGAATCCGCCTGCCAGACCTGCCAATAGCAGGCTTGTAAACAAACCTGCCTGTGCTGAAATGTCATGCAAACAGAGGCCCATGGCCAAAAATCCTTACGCTACAAAAAGATGTACGCTACTCTTGGCAGTGTCGTGGATCTATGCTTCTCTTGCCTTGACCAAAATCAACCCAGTTTCCCACGAATGAGCAGCAACAGGGTATTTCAGGATGACATGCCAGAATAACCAGACCCATCAGGTTAAAAGTAGCCGGGAGCAGCATTACCCGCTGGATACTCTTGATTTTTTTGCTGCTTTCCCGGCGGATTTGCTGAAAAAACTGCATGATTCTGGGCGGCGTGTTTCTTATACCAAGGGACAGGTTCTTTTCACCCAAGATGACCCTGCCGAATGGTTTTACATGATTGAGTCTGGCTGGGTAAAACTGTTTCGTGAAACACTCGATGGTGACGAAGTCATTCTTGATGTGTTGCCTGCAGGATATGTCTTCGGCGAAACCACCATGTTTGAAAACGGCGCTTATCCGTATGGTGCTGAAATAGTTGAAGCGGGCGATCTGACGGCCTATCCCGTGGCCTTACTGGCTGATTGCGTGCGAGGCAATGGTGACCTGGCGCTGGCGATGTTGCAGCATATCGCGACCAAAAACATGATGAAGGATCGCGAAATTGAACACCGCACGATTATGAATGCTCCGCAGCGGATCGGCTGTTTCTTGCTGCGTTTGTGCAAGGTCAAGCAAACTCCGCCGGTTGTTTTGCATTTGCCTTATGATAAGACGTTGATTGCATCGCGGTTGGGGATGCAGCCGGAAACCTTCTCCCGTGCCTTAACCCGTTTGCAGCAGGATACAGGGATTAAAATCAAAGGGGCCACGGTCGAAATCGATAATATGGGTAAATTGATCACATATACTTGTACGGCGTGTTCTAACGTTTTCCCCTGCGATAATGAATAGGGATGCCTGCCTATACATTATGAAAAACTATATCTAGTGCTTATCCGGAAAAGCTTTATTGACAGAGTTCGTCAAGATCAGCAAAGTTAGCTCAATAATTACATATTAAATAAAACAGCAGGGTGAATCGTTTCGCGATCACGGAGCCTTTCTTTTTCAGAAATCGCCCCAGAGATTGCAAAGTACAAAATATCTTCCCGGCCCTCGAGGCCATAACGGGGGAGTTGTTTTGCTTTTTGCAAAGTCTGCAGCGAACTTATGAATAGAAAGCTCTTTTAAAAGGGAACCGGTTCATGTCTGCCTTATATTTCAGGGAGACAAAGATGAACAATATTTCACATGATAATCTGGCGGTTGCCGATGGCAGCAACTTACCCGGTGTTTACCCGCCAGGTGTGCGTTGGGATATTGATATTCCTGATACAGAGACGCCGTTGCGGATGGTTGAAAAAGCAATCCGCACTTATCCTGATAAAATTGCCATGTCCTTTATGGGACGGACTGTAACCTATAGAGAGTTTGGTTCATGGATTGATCGGGCTGCGGCTTCCTTGAGTGCCAGTGGCGCGGGCAGAGGCACCAAGGTTGGCATCTTTATGCCGAATACGCCTTATTATCCGGTCTTTTTCTATGCGGCGCAACGCATTGGGTCCACAGTTGTCAATTATTCCCTCGCGCATAAAAACAAGGCCCCTCTGCAGGAACAAATCCAGAGCAGCGATACCACCACTATGGTCACGCTCGATCTCAAGGATTTTCTGACTCCGGTTGATGAATTGCTGCAGGAAGGTGTTTTGAAACATGTGATCAGGTGCCCGTTTGTTGACATGCTGCCAGACAAGAAAGCCAAACCCTTCAAGCTATTGAACAGCCTACCCGCGCCGATCTTATCGTTTTTATTATCTGTGATGAATCTAATTCCGCCAGTGCGTCACAAGGCAGATGATTTTAAGAAGCTTAAGGAAAAACTGGCAGAAACGCCCCCCGCGTCTGAAAAGACAACAACCAGCTTTTCTATCAAAGCGCAAACGACCATCAACCCTATTAGTTTTGTGGGGCCGAAGGGTGATGATATTGCGGTGTTGCAATATACCAGCGGCAGTAGTGGTGGCCCCAAGGGGGCCGTGCTGACGCATTTCAACCTTGCGGCTAATTCCATGCAGGTCTCTGAATTTTTTAAGGCGCCTTCAGAAAAGAATCCAGATGAAAAATTACTTGAGCCGGGTCAGGAACGAGCGATGGCGGCTATTCCGCTATCACATATATTTGGCGAAACCGTGCTGATGTCGGCCTACATGGCGGGGGGATGTGAACTGATCTTACAAGCCGATCCGCGCAATGTGGGTGAAACGCTCGAATTGCTGAGCGAACGTCAAGCTACAGCCTATCCGGCAGCGCCCCGGCTGCTGACCATGATCACCGAAGACCCTCATCGCCAGCGCCATGATCTTTCCGGCTTGAAGACTGTGATTGCCGGGAGTGAGAAATTACCAGGTAGCACAAGACTTAATTTACCGGAGCTTGAAATCAGTGAGGGTTACGGCCAGACTGAGGCCTCGCCGGTCATTTCCTGCAATCTGCAAGGGCGTTTTAACAAGCCGG
>JAMPXY010000009.1 GCA_023700945.1 Alphaproteobacteria bacterium
GTGCTATCGAATTATCCAGACAGCGCTTGAGGATTTATCCGGATTTGATCCGTTGGCGCCTGACCTGCTGATTGTTCTGGGCGGCTCACCTGGTGTTTATCAAGCGGCTGACTATCCTTTTTTGAACAAGGAAATTGATATTATTGAACAGCGTCTGGCGGCTGACCGTCCTTACTTGGGTATTTGTCTCGGGGCGCAGCTTATGGCTAAGGCGCTGGGAGCCCGGGTCTACAAGGGCGGGGCTGGCGCCGAGATCGGTTGGTATGATCTAACGGTCAAGGCTGAGGCTCAGGCCTCCCCGGTCAGAGTTTTTGATCAGGCCCAAACCAAGGTGATGCAGTGGCATGGCGATACATTTGATTTGCCGGCCGGGGCACAGCTTATGGCCAGCAGTGCCCAATATTCACAACAGATAATAGCATATGGGCGTGCCCTGGGTTTTCAAGGTCATATCGAAGTGACCCCGGCGATTGTCAGTGATTGGTTGGTTGAGTCAGCCGGGCACTATGTCGGGAAGAGTGAGGAGTTGGCTGCCTTGCGCGCTGATACCGCTCGCTGGGCGTCTGCGATGGAGCAGGCGACAGAAACATTCTTTCATCAATGGCTGGATCAGCTAGCGCCAGCACGGGAGAGTCGTCATGCGTGAGATCATACTTGATACCGAAACCACCGGCATGGATCCGGCGCAGGGCGACCGGCTGGTTGAAATTGGCTGTGTTGAAGTACTGAATTTTATCCCGACGGGCCGTCATTACCATGTCTACATCAATCCTGAGCGGGATGTTCCTGCTGGCGCCGTCGCCGTCCATGGTTTGACAGCGGATTTCTTGAAGGATAAGCCGGTATTCTCCCAGATCTATACTGATTTTCTCGATTTTGTCGCGGAGGCGACGCTTGTGATTCACAACGCAGAATTCGATATGAAATTCATCAATGCCGAATTGAAGCGGGTGGGGCATAAGCCAATCCCGGATAAGCGGGTTACCGATACGTTGGCGATGGCGCGGAAGAAGTTTCCCGGCTCGCCCGCAAGTCTTGACGCGCTCTGTCGCCGTTTCCACGTTGATAACTCTGGCCGTGAGTTGCACGGCGCTTTGCTAGATGCGCAATTGCTGGCTGAGGTTTACCTTGAGATGATGGGGGGGCGTCAGCATGGGCTAGGGTTGGCGCAACAGGGACAGTCAGGGGCGCAGAGTGTCGATTTTGTGTCTGTACAGGCGCAGCAGAACCGCCCCTTTCGCCCCGCCCGTCCGCATCAGCCCTCGGCAGAGGAGCAGGCTGCGCACGAAGCTTTGCTGGTGGAGTTAAAGGACCCTATCTGGATCAAGCGCTAGAGGGCATGTCATGAAAAAACCCGCCGGATGGCGGGTTTTGTTAAGCGCTTTGCCTCTAGAAACGATGGCTGACGTTTAAATAAACGCGTGGATCATCATCTTCTTGCGTTTCAACATCACGGTTTAGCGGCCAAGCGATAAAGGCCCCGGCTTGTGTGAGGCTGGTGAAGTCAGCACGGATACCAAAACCAGCCGAGGTTAATTCCTCGCGCTTCAGTTTGCTGGTGGTGGCATCTTTGTCCCACACTACACCTGCATCATAAAAACCAAATAGCTGATAGTTCTCAAGAACACCCAGTTCGGTTGGCTCGTTCCATTGCAGCTCGATCTTGCCGGCGACGCCGTCATCACCGATAACTTCCGAAGGGTCGTAAGCGCGGCCATAGCTAACTCCGCCCACACCAAATTCTTCGGAACTGAACAGCGCTTCATCAGCGATCTGCCCTTTCAGGCCGAAGAGCAGGTTCACTTTGGACGTGATGCGTTGCAGACGTTGATACTCAGCTTCCATTTTAAAGAAATCGCTGTCAGCGCCGGGGCGACTGACATTGGTGTCATCCCCATCACTGGCATCCATGATATCAAGGCCGTGGGAGAGCTCTACATCCAGCATATTGTAGGCCACATTCATAACCGTATCGATGAACTCAAAGCGTCCTCCGAGGCGGGCGGCGCGGATATGGTCGTTCCGTGGATCTTCGATGTTGTTTTCAGTATTCACGTCCCGCCAGTCAAATCCGGCCCGGCCAGTGATGTTAAAATTGCGGGTACGCACAAACGGGTGGCTTAGCCCCACGCTAAAAAAGCGAGAGTCGCCCTCGACATCAAAATCCTTCAAGGTATAGCCGGGCTCGGTACGGGTGGCGCTCATGCCAATATCGAGCATGGTACCGTATTCCCAGACCGGCATTTTATAACCAAGGCCGAGGTAAAGCAGCTCATCGTTAAAATCTTCGTTCGGAGCATAGGCAAACTGGGCGGTGATCCGTTCATTGAGGCCAAGCCATGAGTGGGTGGCAGCAGACGCGCCGAACTGAACCGGTCCCAGATAACGGCTGCCGTAATTATCAAGCGTTACCTGACCTTCGAAACGATCACGATCAACAATCACCAGCAAATCGGCGGCACCCGGGGTCGTATCCGAGGGGCTGAGAATGCCGCGGGCATTCACACCCGGGATATCGTTGATCATTAGCAGGGTACGCTCGAGCTGGCGAACATTGAGCGCCGTTGAATCGGCACGCACCAGCGCGGAGTAGCCACGAGCCAGCACAACAGCATCATTTACATGATCGCCTTCGCCACGCACATCAACCTGATCGATATAACCTTCAATAACCTGCAGTCTGGCGGTGCCGCCCTCAATCGTCTGGGGTGGGACGATGACCTGAGTTAGAATATAACCATCGTTACGGTACTTGCGAGTTAGCTCGCCAGCCAGTGTATAGAGGTCAGCGAGTGAAATGGTCTGGCCAATTCTGCTGGCTACCAGATTATCGAGCTCTCCTTCAGGGTAGACGCTGACGCCTTCAATGTTCAGGCGATCCAGGCGAAAGGTGATTTTCTCTGCACCGTCGGGTGCCGTCTGGAGGGCCATTTCTTTTACTTCTACCCGGGGCATGACGCGGGGCTCGAAAACGGCGCTGCTCCCCAATTGCTCTTCAGCGCGGCCAGGGCTGGCGGTAGTTGTCTGGTCTCCGACCTGGGCTCTGGCCAAAGGCGCTCCCCCAATCAAGGCGGCAGACATCAGAAGAAACGCTGTGTAGGAGCGTACATGTTTAGCCATAACCAAAACCCTTCTCTATGGAACTTCAAGGCTCTATAGCAACAGCGCCTCGTAAAAGATTGCCCTTGTATGACAAAGATGCCTCACAGACACAAGAGACAATCGTATTCTGGGGCATACACGGGTAAAAGCCAACCCATGGCTGGGGAGGGGGGTATACAAAAAGCAATAAAATTACCTTTCTTCTGGAAACCCAAGGAGTCTCAGGGATTTGTGCCATAGCCCCCGCTATTTTTTCATAAAAACGGGCGCGTCTTACCCTCTAAGGGTTAAATTTTACTTAACAATTCCTTGCTTGCCGGGTGTCTTTGAGACTATAAAGTGACGCAAATCCGCATACAGGTTTGAAAACAGGGGGTCGCCATCAAGGCAGACCTGTAACGCGCGGAAATATCATACAAATCCCCCGATGAGCTTGTGTAATCACTACGTTTGACTGTAAGCCGGAACAAAACAAACAGCGTTGCTTCATAAAGGAAGAAAAACCATGATCGCCACTAAATCCGCCACTCTGCTGACACAAGCCACCACGAACCAGCAGCGCAAACGCAAGGCGCTTCTGACCTCAACGGCAATGGCAGCCGCCGGGCTCTTGGCTTTGACCACGCAGGCGCACGCGGATAACTGGACAGATCACGAAATCCTCTCGGGCAGCACGACGGTGGATACCAGCGTGGCCAATACCACCAACATTTTGCAGGGCACACACTTCGTCAAGGCGCGCGGCAACGGTGATATCAATGCCGGTTGGACGGTTAATCTGGCACAACCTTCCACCAGCGCCAAATATGTTCTTTATGACGTCAAGGGCGATGCAACCAAACTGCTTGGCACCCTGAATGCCAACGGCGAAATTTATATCTTCAACCAGCAAGGCATCATCTTCGGCGCAGACTCGGTCGTCAATGTCGGCGCCATTGTGGCTTCGACCGGCAGCATCAGCGATGAAGATATTCTGAGCGGCGGTAAACTGGTGCTGGAAAATGTCGATACCGGGGCGTCCATCGTCCTCAATGGCTCGGTCACCGTGGCCGAAGCGGGTCTGGCGGCCTTCGTTGCCCCGACCGTGGTCAATAACGGTGTCATCAGCGCCAAACTGGGCAAGGTGGCTTTGGCTTCCGGCAACAAGGTCACCCTTGATCTTTACGGCGACAATCTGGTTGAAATTGCGGTTGACGATAAAGTTGCCAGTGGTCTGATTGAAAATAATGGCACCATCAGCGCCGAAGGTGGCACCGTTTATATGGCGGCGCAAACCGCCAAAGAAGCTGTTGATACTGTCATCAATATGAAGGGCGTTGTTAGTGCCTCAAGCGCCAGCGTTCAGGGCGGCAAGATTGTTCTCTCGGGCGGGTCTTCGGGTAAGGTTAACGTCACGGGAACACTGGACGCATCTGGCGCCAATGGTGGCGGCGAAATAGATGTTCGCGGACAGGATATTGAAGTCGGTGAAACCGCCCAGCTTATGGCCGATGCGGGCCAGACAGGCAATGGCGGCACCGCGATTGTTTTTGCCGATAACGTGGCGATTATTAACGGACGCCTGAGCGCACGCGGTGGCGCGCAGTCTGGTAACGGCGGTTTTGTTGAAACCTCCGGCTATGAGCTTGGCGTTAGCGCCACAGCATCCGTTGATGTTTCGTCCACGAATGGGCTTGGCGGCCTGTGGCTGCTCGATTCTCTGAGCATTGTGATTTCTGATGCTGCTGGCGCTACGGTAACAATTGGCGGCGGGTCAGGCAGCGTTTACAGAAACGTCAATGCGGGCGCGATTGAAACCGCACTGGCTGGCGGAAACGTTACTGTGCAGACAGGTGCAGCCGGGACATTTGGAAGTTCATCGACACCAGGCTCCAGCCAAAATAATGACGGCGATATTCGACTGCGCGCCGGCATAGATTATAGCGGCGCTGCGGCACGCACACTCTCTATGATCGCCCATGACGATATTGTTTTTGAAAACAATGCTGACATCAACAATTTTGGCGGGGGCAACCTTTCGGTTGATCTGCGTGCTAATGATGACATAACCATCAACAGCGGCAGCGTTATCGATACGAATGGCGGCAATGTGGTTTTCACAGCCGGTGGCGACATCACTTTGTTGGAGAACATTTACACCAACGGTGGCGGCGCTAACTTCACCGCTGATAATGATTTTGAGATGTCGAATGTTGAGCTGGATACTTCCGGCGGCAATGTCACTGTGATTGCCGACGAATTTATTCTGAGTACAGGGAATGGCCAGCGCATTAATGCGGGCACGGGTACGGTCACTGTTGCACGCGAATCGAATGGCAGCATCGGTCTCGGCGATGCGTCCGGCGGTTTGGAAATCAGTCAGAACGAATTAAATAAAATTTCAGCAGCAGCGCTGGTGATTGGCAGACAAGACATCACAAGTGGCGATGACGCTATATTTGTTGAGGATGCCGACCTCACCCGTTTCAACCTTGTTACACTGAACACCAGAACAAACTCATCAGATAATAACAACCCCTCACGAGATCAAGATGTTGTGTTTGATGGATTGAGCCAGTTTAAAGCCTTGGTCGTTAACGCCGAAGATGATGTTGTCTTTGACGATGATGCTCGCGTCAGCGTTACTGCAGCAGCCACTTTCAATGCCGGCCTTGCTGGCACTGTGGGTGATTTCATCATGGATGACGATTCCACACTCGATGGCAACGGCGCAAGCCTGACGATCAATTCCAAAAATGTCACTTTGGATAATGGCGCAGACATTGAGTCAGAGGGCGGAAATGTTACGATCGCAACGCGTAATGTGACCCTTGACGACGGCGCGGATATCGATGCGCTGGGCGGTAATATCTTGATTAACAATACCGGTGTCTTCGACAGCGATGACAGCGACAGCATGCATACGCGCGGCACTGGTATCATCACCCTGAATCAAAGTGATGACGGCTCCATTCAGAATGCGATCGACGCCGTTGATAATGCGGGCACGGGTCTGAACACGATCAATGTCGGAGCGGGCACTTATAACGAAAACGTTCGTATCTACGAAAACAACTTTGCTCTGCTCGGCGCAAAAGCGGGCGTAAGCGGCAATGATGCTTCGCGCAACCTTTCTGGCTCCGGCGAATCTAAAATTGTCGACGGGTCTGGCTCTGACGGCGCTGCCTACGGCTTCAAGGTTACCAGCAACAATGTCCGCATTGATGGTTTTAGTGTCAATGTAGACGGCGCGGGCATCCTGCTCGATGGTGGTGTGGGTGGGAAATCAGAATTCCTGATCGAGAATAACATCATCAAAACCATCAACGTGAGTGACAGCCAAGATGTTGGCGTTCAGGGCAAGAAAGTCAGCAACGTTACGGTTGAGGACAACAGTCTGGTCACTATCGGCAACGACGGTATGGACTTCAATGGCGGCAGCAATGTCACTATTCGCAACAACATTGTTCATGCAACAAATGGCGGCGCCTATGATGGCATCCGCCTGACGGGCGTCAACACGGCCAGCATCACAGGCAACACCGTCCACGATACCGGCGATGACGGCATCGTTGTTGAAAACGGTACGGGCACGACGACAGTTTCCAGCAACACGGTTTACAATGTTGATAAAGGTATCAATGTCAACAATACAGCCGGACTGAATATTTCCGGCAACACCGTCTATAATGTGGATGAAAATGCGATCCATGTTGTTAACAGCGCCGGCGCCCAGATCGCGAATAACCTTGTGGGTACACTGGGCTTCGTAACCGGCACGGGTATCTTTGTTGACCCGAGCCCACTCACCAGTATTACCGGTAACATAGTTAATGGCGGTCAGATCGGCATTCACGTGCTCGACAGCGATAACGTCACTGTTGGCGGCTTCGGCGCAGGTCAGGCAAACAGCGTGACAGGCAGCTATGTCGGCATTAAAATCCAGAACAGTGATGCAGCGACGGTTGCTAAAAACACCGTCAATAACAGCGGCTGGGATGCGATCCAGATCGTTGATGGCAGCGACAACGCGCAAGTCCTCAATAACGACATCAATGGTGTCACCGGCGCATCCGGCATCGCTGTGATGAATAATTCCCATGGTGCGGTTCTGGACGGCAACACGATTGACGATACAGCCCGTCTCGGGATCTATGTCTGGAACAGCAACGGCCTCAACATCAAGAACAACCTGATCAACAACGCGGGTCTTGAAGGTTCCGGCTGGTACCTCTCCGGTATCCATCTGGAGGGCGCAAACAACACAACCGTTGACAACAACGAAGTCAAAAATGCGCGCGGCGACGGCATTCATGTCGGAGGTGCGGGCAATCAGGCTGCACAATCCACAACAGGCAACGTCATCAAGAACAACAGCGTATTCCTGATTTCGGGCGATGCTGTTGATGTGACCGATTCGGCAGGCGTCCAGATCACGGGCAACGCCCTCGGGACAGACAGTCTTGGCGGCGGTTTGTATCTGGTTATTGGCGCCAATAATGTGAGTGGCAAAGGGGTCAATCTGAACAACTCGGCGAATGCGAATGTCGCTAACAACGTCATATTCCAGGTAGCAGGTAATGGGATCGCGGTTGCAGGCAGCAACGGCACGACCGTTTCCGGCAATTATGTTGATGCTGTGGGCGCGAATGCCATTCATGTTCTGAATAGCGTGAATGCTCGCATCCTCAATAACAATATTGGAACGCTCGCCTGGTACTTCGGTGCGGACAGCATAAAAGGCGACGGCATTTATGTTGAAAACGCCAGCGGTACCTGGATCAAGGGCAATACGATTAACGAAACCTATTCCACAGCCTTCGATGTGGGTAGCGGTATCCATGTCAAAAACAGCAATGATGTTGTCGTCGGTGGTGCAGGCGCTGACCGTAACAACCTCAGCAATATTGATTGGGACGGTGTGAAAATCACCGGTGGCAACAACGTCACCGTTAATAATAACCGCATCGAAAATGTAACCCGTGTTGGTATCTATGGCGGCAACACCACCAACGCCACGATCAAGAACAACGTTCTGGTCAATGCAAACACTGGACTTGGTGGTTATGGCGCGATCTCCACAGATGGCGGTAGCGGCTTGAAAATTACCGGTAACGACATCGACGGCAGCGTTGGTCACGGTATCCGCGTCAATGGTGCCACAGGCACCAACCTGATCGACGGCAACTTTGTCGATGGCGTGTCGCAAGACGGCATCAACACCGAAGGCGTTAATAAGCTGACCGTCTCGAATAATAAAGTCGGCCAATCTTCCACTGTCGGCGCTACGGGCATCAATGTGGTCAATGGCACCCACAGCACAACCATCAGCAACAATCTGGTGGATCGTGTGGGCTGGACAGGAATTGCTGCCGACACAGTTGCTGGCCTTAAGGTGCTCAACAACACTGTTGGTGCGAACTCTGCTAGCGTGGGTCAGGGCATCTATGTCAACAATTCGACAAATGCCGATGTGATTGGCAATAATGTTTACAATGCCATGCAATATGGTCTGTATGCCAACCTGAGTAACGGCCTCGATGTCTATGATAACGATATCGGCGGCCTCGGCAGCTCTATGGGGGCCGGTGTATATATTCAGGACAGCTCTAATGTGAATATTGGTGATTACGACCAATATTTCCTGTGGTGGAAAACTGCTGACCGCGATAACCGTATCGGTAGCTTCCAGCAGGGCGTCTATATTTCGGGGGGTGCGCATAACGATGTTGTGAACAACGCGATTAGCAATGTTCATTATGGCGTAACGCTTAGCGCCACCACAAATGCCGATGTCACTGATAACACCCTGACGGGCAATTCCGTGACGGGCGTGAGCGTTGGTGCTGGCAGCGATTATGCAACCATCAACAACAACAGCATCAGCCACTTCGAAACGGCGATCAGTGTTGATAGCAGCAACTTCGTCAACGTCGATAACAACAACATTTTCAATGTTGATAGCGGCATCTATGCCACCAACACCTACGGCCTGAATATTGAAGATAACGATATCACCGGCGGCCATTGCGGTTGGGGTGATAGCACCGGCATCCATGTTGATAACAGCAGCAATGTTCGGATCGGCGGCCTGTTCGATGGTAACGATGTCGACAGCTTCTATGATGGTATCCGCGTTTCCGATAGCGAGGATGTCCGTATCAGCTTCAACGATGTCTGGAACATGGATCACGACGGCATCCAGGCCTTCGGCGGCGATGATGTGAATATAAGTTGGAACCATGTAACCGATGTTGGCAATGACGGCATTTTCGTTGGCGGCATGAGCGACTGGAACTATGATGGTGAAAGCGACGAATTGGTTCCGAACGCTGTCATCAGCCACAACGTGGTTGACTGGACAGGCGGCGATGGCATCGAAGTCAATGATGTCACCTATAGCCGCATCAACCACAATGCTGTGGGTCTGGATGGCTATGCTTCTGAAGACAATTACTATGAGTATGACGATGGTGTCAGCATCGGCCAGAACGGTATCGTTGTTTCTACGGAGTATTGGGATGATCCGACAGAAATCGACGGCAATTTGGTCGCGAACACCGGGTGGAACGGTATCGCTGTCTATGGTGTCGAAGAGGTTACCATCACCAACAACACCGTCTGGAATACCCATGATAACGGTATTGTGGTAGAAGACGCCGAATGGGTAGATATCGGCGGCAACTATGTCGGTGTGGCGCGCCCGTTGTTCGGCCCGTTCAGTATCGGCGGTGGCTTCATCGGTGATGATGGCATTCGTGTCGGCAATTACTGGTATGGCAATTATGGCTCTGTCTGGATTACAGACAACCATGTTGGCAATACAGGGGATGATGGCATCGATGTTTATGGCGTCTCCGAAGCCCGTATTCTGGGTAACGATGTCAATATGACGGGCGATGACGGTATCGTCGCCTCGAATATAGGCGATTTCTTCTACGGCCCGTCCATCTTCGCTCTGGAAGGCGATTATGAAGGCGATGAGTCAGAAGAAGGCCCGTATTACAGCCTGATCATCGCCGATAACACGGTGACCGATGCCGGTCAGCGTAACCAGAACGATGATGATTGTGGCGACTGCGAGTCTGAAGAATTTTTCCAGATCTTCGAAGGTGATCATGAAAACTATGGCGGCGACGGTATCGATGTCTCCGGCACAAGCTCAGCCCTGATCGAAGGCAACGAAGTCGATAATTCCTATGATGACGGTATTGTGGTCTCAGGCTTTGGCGACAGAAAAATGGGCAAACGCGGCTTCTCTATCTATCAAGATGGCCCGTCTGAATACGGCCCGTCCACTTCTGTGGTCATCCGTGACAACGATGTGACCAATTCTGGCAGCGACGGTATCGAGGTCAGCAATATTGATGACGCAACCGTCGATATAAACCGTATCCTCAATAGCGGCATCAACGGTTTCCATGCCGGTGGCCTGCATAACGGTATGGTTGTCCTGACTGGTAACACTTTCACCGATAATCCGGTGGGGGCGTTGTTCGAAAGTGGCATGATTGACTTGACTGGCGAAGCCAACATCTTCAATGGCGGCGAAGTCGGCCTGCGTTTCGATCCGAAGAATGAAGAAGTATATGTCGGGGATCGTTGGGTTCCGTATGAGGATTATGATTATGAAGAATATTCCTTCTATGAAAGCGGCTACTGGGAACCGATCTACGATAACGTTACTGCCGACCTGAATTTGGTAGACAACACCATCGGCACGACTATCTTCAATGGTCAGTCCCAATACTATGTCGAACTGCTGGATGGTGCCCTGTTTGCACCGGGCACCCCGACCATCATTAACGGTCTGAACGCCACCTATGATGGCTTCCGCCCGTCAACAGTCGGCGGCATTCTGACGCAGGATCAGTACAACGCGCTCGAAGCTAAAATCTATCATTACAATGATCTGGCATCGCTTGGGTTGTTCTTCTTTGGCCTGGTTCCGAATGAGATAGATCAGGAAGACATCTTCCGGAATATTCTTGGTTTCAGCCCGCGTAATGGCAGCCTCAATCTGACGATTACAGGTCTGCCTGTCATACCCGGATTTGCTGGTAGCGTCGGTAGTTTCCTGAACAGCATTGCTCCGGCCGCTGGGGGTAATGATCCGGAGCAACTGGCCAATCTCGAGCCGGCAGCTGGTGGCGATAACGGCCAGCCGCAAGGTAATGTACCGCAGGCTGATGATAGCTCGTGCTGGGGTGACGCAATGGAGGCCGCTTCGGGTGGTGCCATTGTAAATATGAACTATGATATGTCCCCTGACGCAGCTCTGAATCAGGCGGCTGCCTGCCAGTCAGGTATTTAAGCCTGAATAGCAAATATTTTCGAAGAACCCCGCCATAAAGGCGGGGTTCTTTCACCTAACTAAAAATAACATTCAATCAAGCCCGACACGGGGCAGCAACAGCCAGTAACGGCCCGGCGCCTTCATCAGGCCGGCATTGTGCTCAGCGTCTTCTCCATAGCCCCAGAAATAATCACCGCGAATGGGGCCCTTGATCGCCCCTCCTGTATCTTGGGCGATGACCAGTCTCTGCAGGGTGGGGATCGTGGGGACGGGGGCCGTGATATCCAGCCAGAGCGGCGTACCATAAGGCACCTTGGTGCGGTCAACGGCGAGCGAGCGACCTGCTGTTAGTGGTACGTTTTGTGCTCCCAGTGGCCCTGCACCCTTGATCTCATCAAAGAATACATAAGAGGGATTGAGATTCATGAACTCAGGCGCCTCTTCTGGATGCGCCTCCAGCCATGACCGGATTGATTGCATCGAAACGTCTTCCTTGGCGATTAGGCCGCGTTTAACCAGTTCGCGGCCGATGGCGTAATAGACATGGCCGTTTTGTGCGGCATAACCGACCCGCATCTCACTGCCATCATCGAGCAATACGCGTCCGGATCCTTGTATATGCAAGAAAAAGGCATCGACCGGGTCATTGACCCAGACCAGCGGTTTCGCGGCCAAGGGCTTACCAGACTCGATCTCGGCGCGGGTTTCAAAAGGTTTAAGGTTCCCCTTGACCACTCGTCCTGCAATGCGCTGGCCTTTTAAGCTTTCGCGAAAATCACCCAGTTCAACCATAATCAGATCATCGGGACGCTGGAGCAGGGCAGTCGTGTATGTGGCGCTTGGCGTACGCGACCCCCGCAAGGCGGCTTCATAATAACCGGTAAACAGGCCCTGCTTGTAATCACCAGCTGTGGCTTCATACGGTGTGAAGAAGAATTCAAAAAAAGCGCGTGGTTCGCCAAAAGGCCCCGGTCTGAGTGTGCCATTTTCAATATGGCTACAGGCGCCGGCCCAGCTCCCGGCCTCAACATTCCACGCAGGATCGCCAAAGGGCTTGGACGGGTCTTGGGCCATGATCTTGGTACAGGAGTGACCTAGTGCTGTGATCACGTCATTAAGATCGTCGCGGTTCCAGCCGGGCAAATCAGAAAAAGTCACAGGCTTTAAGGTAAGAGCTGCATCCTCTGGTGCGTAGGGTGCCGGGGGCGGGGTAATAGCGCTGGCGCAAGCCGAGAGCGTCAGCAAGCCAGCCAGAAGGAGAAGATGGTTTTTCATATACCGATTGTGCAGAGGGTTTGTGGGGTTTAAGGAGGCTGTGATAAAAAATCAGGCGTCCGGGACGGTTTTTTGCGCGCGGTCGGACGCATCTTCATCGCTGGTTTCAATCAGCAACCAGCCCGGCTCGCGTGATTTGGTGTCACGCACAAAGGTCCAGACATCAATGGTTTCCGTGACACGGTCAGGGTTGCCGTGTAGTAACATATCAGCCGCATCCCGGAGAATATTGGTTTCATCTGCGATAAAGCGCACTGTGATATAGGCATCCCGTCTGTCGAGGCGGGCTGACACAATCTCGGCCTTACGGATTGCATGAATTTCAACACTGGCTTTCTGGCCTGTTGTTTCACGGTCTTGAATGACACCTAAAAAGGCCTGGTAAACAGGTTCAGCCAGCAAGGGCTGCAGGGCCTCACGATCGCCCCGGGCAAAGGCCTCAACAATCATGACGAAGGCATCCTGTGCCCCGCGTAAAAATTCGACAGTATCAAAGCTGCGGTCAGCGCGGCTAATATCGAGCAAACCGGTCTGCGCCGGAGCGGCAATCGCCATATTGCGTTCTAGTGCCGGAGTGGGCCCCGGCTCCAGCCCCGCCAAACCGACACCGGTTGCTTCTCCGGGGGCGGCCTTGGCGGTCTTTTCCTCCGGGGGCCGGGTAAAGGGGTTTGGGCGGTCGCGTTCATCACCGTGGCGCGTACCCAGAATATTACGCAGCCAGAAAACCAGGCCGGCGGCAACAAGGGCATATATCAAAAGATCTGCTGGCACGGTGTCTTAATCCTCTATGACCTGCTATAAACGGTATAGCACACTATTCTAGAGCCCTATGTCTGCGGTACAAGGGGCATGAGATAAAAAGATGATATTTTTTGCTGTTCTGTTGTTATGGCCCCTGATCGAAATCAGCCTGTTTATTGCGGTGGGCGGTGAACTGGGCGTTCTTCGCACGTTACTGCTGCTGATAGGGGCAGGTCTGGTGGGTGGTTTTATTCTGAAAATTCAGGGGCTTAACACCTTGCTAGCGATGCAGGCGGTTAGTCGCCGTGGCCAAGTGCCGCTGCAGCAGATGTTTGATGGGTTTTGCCTGGCGCTAGCCGGAGTGTTGTTGCTCTTGCCTGGATTTTTTAGCGATTTCATTGCCTTCGCCTTGTTATTGCCGTTCGTGCGAGTCCTCTTGCGCAAGGAGTTGATCCGGCGCTATGGTTTGCCCGAAATGACTGCCGCCGATGAAGGCGTGATTGATGCTGAGTTTCACCGGATTGATATAGAGAGGATTACGAGGGATGAATAACGATATTGAGCAAGGCATGAGCGATGCTGAGGCCGTAGCGAATGCTGGCGCGATACAGTCCTTGCCGGTCATTTTTCATGCTCAGTTTGTTCGCGATATTTCTTTCGAAAATCCTCAACCGGCGTTGTTGTATGAAACCAAAGGCCCCCGCCCGACGATGGATGTTAATTTCTCTATCGAATGTGCTCCGGTGAAGAGTGAGCAGTTCAAGTTCATGTATGAGGTACAGCTCGGAATCAAGGTGCGTGCCCGCCGCGATAATGATATCGCCTTTCTGACGGAGGTTCTTTATAGCGTTCTGGTTTCGATGGACGGTGTGCCGGAAGAGCAACATCACCCCTTACTGTATATTGAAGCCCCGCGCTATGCCTTCCCATTCGTGCGAATGATTATCGCCAATTTGACACAGAACGCCGGTATGTTGCCGCTGTTATTGACGCCGGTTGATTTCCGTGCTTTGTACATGCAGCGTTTTGGTGAGGACATCCGCAAAAGTCAGCAGGCTGCACAAAGTGCGACTCAGGGTGCGACCCAAGGCGCGGCCTAAAGGCGGGCGGGGCGGCAGAGTGCGCAGATATAAAATAACAGGGTGATTAGTCCCAGCCACCAGCCTTGCCAAAGACCATAGCCGACAGCGGCCACGGCCATAGTTGCGTACAGCGTAGACAGCTCAAGACGCATCGTCATAATCGCGCCAGCCTTCTTAATCTTGCCGAGTAAAAGACGCAGCAACAGGCAGGCGCCCACAGCGCCCGGCAAACCAAATTCAATCCAGATTTGCAGAGCAAAATTATGCGGGTGTAGCACCGTTGTGCTGCGATAGTAAATTTGTCCGGCATGGAAGTTTTCAATGTTGCGTGTAGCCTCAATGCCGTATCCCAGCCACGGATGATTCAGTATATGCTGGGCTATGAATGACCAGATTTCCAGTCGTTCGGCGGCATAGGAGTGGGAAAAGAAATTGCCCAAGGCTGAATTTTCCAAAGTATCTGCCAACCCTAGCATGTTCACAGCCAGCAGCGGTGACCATAATAAAAGCAGGGCCGTCATAAGGAACAGGGCCTGCCAAAACCAGTCACGCCCTACAGGGGCATAGAAAAATAAAAGCAGTCCCCCCGCGAAGGCAAGAACAGCAGATTGTGACTGACTGAGGGTGAAGACCAAAAAGGCGAGCAGGGCTAAGGCTCCCATCTCGGCTATATGATGGCGTTGTCTGAGAATGGCGAGTGCCGGAAACAAGCACAGTGTAGCTGTTACCGCTGGACGGTTCAGGGCAGCATTGTTGACGCGCTCAGTTGCCTCCACGCCATTCAGCAGACGGTGTAGCGGCATATCCCACAAAAGCTCGATATAGACCAGCGCATAACAAACAGCCACACCTGTGGGTATCAGCCAGAGCCAGCGTTCCACAGACAAACGATGTAAATGAGTTAAAGTTGACAACCCAAGGACAGCAGGTATCAGCACCAGACAAAGTTTGCCTGTGCGTTGCAGGCCTTCGGCAGCGTCTATTGACCAGAGGGCGCTGCTCCCTGCCATCACAACAATCCCGATCACGCTGAACAGGGCCAAGGGGTGTGGCACCGACCAGCGTTTATGGCACAAGCCTTGCTGCAGATAGAGCCCCAGACCCATGAGGGCTGGACCATAAGCCAGAAAGCGCGGGGCCACTACAGCCACCACTGGCAGCAGGGCTAGCGCCAATACAAAAACAAAGGCGGTCTTTTCATCCGCCTTTGTATCAGGAAATGATGTATGAGAGATGTTGGCTGTCGTCACAAAGAAGTAGTCCTGTTATTCGGCGGGGTGCCACTCAATGCCCAGTTGCTCACGGGGATCGGGGCTTTGGTTTTGATCTGGTGCGCTGGCGGGTTCATCACCTTCTTTGGCGTTTTGAGTATCTTCTCCGGCCGCCGGGGCTATTTGGCTGAGGGTCTCGGCTGCGAGCAAATCCTCGCTCGTCATTGTGTCTTGTAGAGCGGCAGGAGTCTGGTTGGTGAAACGTTCGCCAAATTCGGTATCGCTGGCGGCAAAGCTTGAGGGCGGCAGGGTGACCAGCAGCAGGGCCACCAGAGCAGATGATGCAACATAAAATTTCATAGCCAACCTCTTCTTCTTACAGGTTTTGCAGGGACTCTCCGGCATTCTCGATATCGCGGCCCATCCCTTGAAGCGTATTAGTGCAGGCTGACAAGGTGCCAAGAGCTGCAATTAACATAAACAAAAATAACGTTTTGCGCATCAAAAACATCCTTCTCTTTGATTTCACAAGGAAAATTACCTATTTCTCTTTCTAGCAAACCACTTGAAAAAAGACAAATCATAAAGCGGGGTTTGATACAGTCCTCGACTTTGTCGGGCCGCCATTGGCAAATTCCCCGATTCTGGCTAGTCTCTTGCCATATTCATAAAAAGAAAACAGGGACAAATAAACCATGGCAATATCTGAGTGGCCCGCTACCACGCGGGGCCTGAATCCGGTGACGTTTGATGATAATTTTCGCCGTTTTCTCAAGCGGGCATCGCCTGATTTTATGGCACGCCGGATTCGACAGTTCGAAGAGTTTGGTGATTATGTTTGCACCACGTTTGAGGATCAGGCCGATTATAGTGACCGCGTCCATCCGCCGGTCTTAACTCATGAATTGACCAACCCGACCCAGCCGCGTGATCGCCGTGGTGTGGTCTACTTGAATGACCGCTACTTACAGGCACAGCAAGAATTACATCGCCGCGGTTTTTTGTCGCCTGTGTTTGATCTGCAAAATCCTGAGGCCCACTTATTACCGTTTTGTACGCAATATGTGCTGGGGGACGTTTCGGGCGGTTGCCCTTGGGCGATGACTCATCCCGATGCATGGGCGATTGCCCGCTACGCCAGCCCGGCTGTGAAGGCCCAGTTTCTCCCTGAATTGCTGCGCACCGATGGTCAGGCCAAGACCGGGGGTACGTGGGGCACGGAGCCAGCGAGCGGCACCGACCTTGCGCGCACGGTCACAGAAGTCGTCAGGCAGGATGATGGCAGTCTCCGGGCCTATGGACTGAAATGGTTTACTTCGAACGCGGGCTCGGGTGTGGCCTTGGCGACGGCGCGCCTGCGTGGCGCTGGTGAGGGAGCCAGCGGCATTGGTCTTTACCTCATTCCCTCTCATATTGATGAGGACTGGCGCATTCGTAACGAGTATGAGGTGACGCACCTTAAGGACAAGCTCGGGACGCGAGCGTTGGCGACGGGCGAAATCCATCTGCAAGGCGCGCTCGCCTATGAGCTGGTGCCGCCGCCGCACGGCATGAAGGCGATGATGGAAATTTTAAGCTGTTCCCGGGTGCATAATGCGCTGGCCTCCGCCGGGGTGATGCGCCGGGCCCTTATGGAGGTCTTATGCTGGACACACCATCGCCAGCCTTTTGGTATACCACTGATCAAGCAAGTTCCGACCAAGAAGCGTGTCATCAATATGACGACCGAATGGCTGGCGGGGTCGGCGCTGGCCTTTGAAGCCGCCCTCAGTTTTGATCAAGGTATCAACGGCAGTGAGGAAGACCGGATTTGGATGCGTCTTGTGACCGCATTGGCTAAATTCCGTACGGCGGAGCAGGCCGAATGGGTCACGCGCATGGCCAAAATTTTGCACGGGGCAGCGGGTTATGTGGAAGACTACCCGATCACCCGTATCAATCGGGACGCTCAGGTTCTCTCAGTGTGGGAGGGTCCGGAACAGGTGCAGGCCAAGGAGTTGACGCGGCTGATAGGCGGCAAGGTGCCGGGTGATGCTGTGTTCCTCACGCGGTTACAGCAGATTGTGCAGACGTTGCCGGATGACACAATGGGCTATGACAAGGCGCGTCTGGTCTTAAAGCTGCATGATCTGGAGCCCGCACTAGCCACCCTGCGGGAGCGGCCACAGGCTGCTGATCACGTTGAGGATGAATTTCTTGATCTGATGAGTCACACACTGGCGTATGCCTTGTTACTGAAAGAGGCTTCCTGGGAGCTGGCGCACGAGCATGACATGAAAAAATTGCTGGTCGCCCGCCATTATTACGAGCGCGCCTTTGAACGCAAAGCCGCCCCTGATTTCCGGGTAACTGATTTGCAGTCTCATTTTGATACGATTGCTAAAGGCGTGCCGATTGAGATGCCTGATATACCGGCCAATCCCGGGTTAACAATTTGATATTAAATGATAAAACAGCGAATGCTGGCGATGGATTGTTATGGTTAATACGCATTAAGCCTTTACTAGGCTTTCTCTCCTAAAATGGTATCTGGGTACTTATTTTATGAGAGACGACAAGCCAGATGGCTTTCTTCCATTTTGAAATAGATGCGAGCGCAACGTATAGCCTGACAGCCCCGACGCTGGAGGTGCTAGTTGATGGTGTGGTCGTCTCATCAGCGCAAATCAGCGAACATACGGGCACGGGCCTGGATTATCTGCGGTTTGAACTTGAATATAGTGGTGCTTATCCCAGCACACTGCAATTCCGTTTCAATGATGGCGGTGAAGGCGGGCGCAATATTGCGGTGAACGCTGTGCGTATCAATGGTTGGGCGGTGGATACTACTTATATCAGCATGATGACTCTGTTGAACGGCCAGACGTCTGCGATCACTGCCGCCTCGATTGATCACCTTTTTGGTCGAACAACCCCGGCACTGGCTGATTTGCCGACACCCACAATCACGGGCACCAGCGGCGATGACCGGATCACTGGAAATGCTCAGCCCGATATCATTAATGCAGGCGACGGCGCTGACCGTGTCCGTGGCCGCGATGATGGTAATGCTATCTTTGGTGGCATCGGCAACGATACTATTTTTGGCGGTGGCGGCAACGACATTATTGTAGGCGACGATGGTCACGACAATCTTTACGGCGAGGTCGGTAACGATCTTCTTCATGGCAATATAGGCGATGATATTCTTTACGGCGGCGACGGCCATGATTTGCTCAATGGGGGTACGGGCAATGATATTCTGAATGGTGGCAATGGCGATGATATTCTTTACGGTGAAGATGGCGATGATACGGTCGTAGGGTCTGTCGGCAATGATCTGATTTTTGGTGACGGGGGTAACGATATTCTCAGTGGTGGTGCCGGCAATGACACTGTTTACGGCGGGCTGGATAATGACGAAATATATGGTGAGGCTGGCGATGATATTCTTTACGGTGAAGGTGGCAATGATCTGATTTTTGGTGGCGCCGGCCACGACGTCCTATACGGCAACAATGATAACGATTCTATCCGCGGCGGCCTTGGCAATGATGTTATTGAGGGTGGCGATGGTGATGATGACATGAATGGTGATGGAGGCACCGATACGGTTGCGTATGCATCAGCATCCGCGGCGGTAACCGTATCACTATTGCTGACAGGCGCTCAGATCACGGGGGGAGCCGGTACCGACACCATCGTAAACTTCGAAAATCTGACAGGATCTGATTATAATGACAAACTAACCGGTAACAGTGCTGCGAATGTTATCATAGCTGGCCAAGGAGATGATGTTGTCGATGGCGGGGCTGGTAACGATACGTTGCAGGGTGGCGCCGGGATAGATACGCTGGTGTATACGCAAGCGACCTCGGCGGTTACGGCTAACTTATTGACCGGGTCCGTAACGGGTGGTGCGGGGAGCGATACGATATCGCAGTTTGAAAATGTTCTGGGCTCATCTTATAACGATACAATTACCGGAGACGATGGGGATAACATTTTATCCGGTAATGCGGGCAGCGATACTCTAAACGGTGGTTTAGGTAGTGATACGTTATATGCAGTGGCTGCCGGGGTTACTATCTTTTCTACAAATTTCAATAGTGGAACCGAGAGTTTCGTCTATGCCGATAATACATTCGGCGGCAGTGGCGGGGCCTATGTCAGTGGCTCACGCAATACTGGTGACGGTGTCAATGGTAATGGGTCTCTTGAAGTTTTTTTTGATGGTACGAATGCTACGGCGCAGGGGATCATGTCTGGTGCTCATACAAGAAGCTTTACTGTTTCGCAGGAGGTTGCCGAAGCTGTTGTCACCTTCCATTATAAAGTAATTCGCGCGGGGACTTATGAGGCAGACGAAGACACTTTTGTTTATGTAGAGGTTGACGGTATAAAATATGGCGTAAACGGCAATGATTACATCACAAGAATGGAAAGCGATGGCACCGATCCAACCTTCGACACGGGCTGGCGTAGCGTTAATCTCGATCTTGGTGTACTGGCACAGGGTAGTCATACTATCTCATTTGGCGGATTGGTTGAGGGGAAAGATAACGCTAACGAAGACACAACTATTCGGTTTGATAATATTTATCTTGGTACGTCCGTTGTCACCGATGATGGGTATAGCAATGGCTTAAATGGTGGTGATGGTCATGACACCCTCTACGGCAGTGCGGGTGCCGATAGTTTAAGTGGCGGCGCAGGCAATGATGTCATTTATTCAGCCTCTGTCGCCAGCGTGACCTCGGCCTCCATACTCGCGGCCTATTCCGGGGTGAGTTATAATGCGACAACAAACAGCTTCTACCGTTATGTCTCAACCACCAGAACATGGGAAGCTGCGAATAGTGCCGCTACGGCTGATGTGATAAACGGTATCAGCGGACATCTGGCACACTCGAACTCTGCAACGGAGAATAATTATCTCGATACAATATCGGGTACGGCCAATATATGGCTGGGTGGTTCGGATGGTGCCGTGAACGGCGAGTGGCGCTGGATCGGGGGGCCAAATGATGGAACGCAGTTCTGGCAGGGACAGGCGGCTGGCAGCGCGGTCGATGGTGCTTACACAAACTGGAATACCAACGAACCTAATGATTATAATGGTTTTGAAGCCAATATTGAAATGATTAATGGTGGACGCTGGAACGACCAGCTGCCGGGCACAACACGCGCCTCTGTCGTTGAGTGGGAAGCAAGTCAGATTCTGGTGGTCGGAAACACAACAACGCTCGCTGGTGGTGATGGGCTTGATACCCTTTATGGCGGTGCGGGCGCTGACATTTTTCTGTTTGAGTCAGCGAGTGCCTATAATGATGTCGATGTGATTGATGGTTTTGATTATACAGAGGGCGATAAACTCGATCTCTCTGATCTGCTTTCGGCATATGATTCTCTCAGTGAGAATATCGCTGATTTTGTGATGATCAGCGATGGTGCCGCGACCGATAGCTATATGGCCGCCATCAAGAATTATGATGCGTTGCTTTACTATCGTCTTGGTGAAACAGCAGGCGCCACTGCGACAGATGCTATGGGTATAAGAAATGGCTCCTATGTTAATACACCCACTCTAAACGTGGCGGACTTTCATGGTGGACTGAGTGATAATGCGGTTGATTTCAACGGTACCAACGAATACGTTCGTGTGACTGATAATGCTGTTTTTGACCTGAATGAAGCCACGTTCATGGGGTGGTTCCGCTCCGACACCAATTCGGCAACTCAGCAAACCGTCTTATCGAAGGATGGTAGTTCTGGCGGCCAATTCCAGATTGGCGTCACCACTGATGATGGCGATATAGTTGGGTTGCTGCAAAATGGCGGCGGTGCAGCGATTAATTTTGATATTAATCAGAGTGTGGCTTTGAATACCTGGTACCATCTTGCGATTAGTTTTAGCACCACAAGCGGCGTTGAGATTTATCTCAACGGGACTTCGATATACGTTAATGCCGGATTTACCACCGCCTTAGGCTCTAATTATGATTTTCTGATCGGGGCTGAAAATAGAGGGGGCAATAACACAGTGGCGCGGTATTTTAACGGCCGGATTGATGAGGTCTCGGTTTTTGACTACAAGATGAGCGATCAGACAATCACCAATATCTACAATGCAGGTCTAAATGCTGTCGACGGTACTTTCGCTGACGGAGTTTATGTTGACAGTGGCGGTACCGGAAATTTCGATGCCGCAAGCAGGATTGCGGATTTCACCGGGACGACCAGTGTACTCAATACGCTAGATATGCTGGCTGGTGGCAATATTATCACCTAACCGGTTATAAAAAGAGGCTTTGTTAACCAAGCCTGTCTTTTCAAG
This sequence comes from Alphaproteobacteria bacterium, assembly GCA_023700945.1. Classification (GTDB taxonomy): domain Bacteria; phylum Pseudomonadota; class Alphaproteobacteria; order Micavibrionales; family Micavibrionaceae; genus Micavibrio_C. Next base: position 22,003 of record JAMPXY010000009.1, read on the forward strand.
GTCTGTCCTGCGCGCTAGAATAGCTTGCAGCAAGACTGGAGTTTTGCACTGTCCTGGGAATTTATATGAAGCCGAACGATAAAACCTCACCAAAAATAATACAAGGTCGCCTGATGGTGGCTCTGTCGGTTTTGGCTGTTTCGGCGGCAGGTACGCAAAGACAGGCTTGGGGGGCCGCGCTTGTTTGTACACCGATTGATTTTGGCACGTTTTCCCCCTGCCCCACTACGGCGGGGACGGTTACAGTGTCACCTGCAGGGGTAACCACCCCCTCTCCTGGCTGCTTGACCCAGCTGGGCGCGGGCAAGCGGGCGCAATGCCTGCTGACAGGCGAAACCGGTGTGCGGGTGATTACGGCGAGTTCGCCGATCACACTCAATTCAGGCGGTAACAGCATGACCGTGAATGCTTTCCTTTTTTCAGCCGATACGCCGCCATTGGGGCCGGTTCCGACTTTAACAGCCACGGTGGGGTCATCGTCACCGGTGTTGAATTTTTATGTCGGCGCTACCTTGAATATTAATGCCGCGCAGGCAGGGGGGTCTTATACCGGGACCTATACCATTACCACAAACAATCCTTAAATTATGTAAATCATAAGTATGCAGCGTTTCCGCGGTAATTAGGCACCGCGCATTAACTATTTGTTTCCCGAATTAATGAGAGAATAAGGTGTGGGTCCATCAAGGGCCTGCGGGTTATTGAAAATTTTTTGGGACTGATGGCACACTTTATTTTCGAGATTGAAGCGAGCGCCTCCTATCTGACTGATGCCCCGATATTTGAGGTGCTGGTGGATGGTGTCGTCGTTTCTTCGGCAGCGGTGACTGGCGTCACCGGCGTGGGAACGTCCAGCCTATATTTCGAGCTTGAATATAGCGGCCTGACACCAACCTCCCTGCAGTTCCGTTTTAATGACGCTTCGGGTGAGGGGGGCCGTATGGTCACCGTCAATAGTGTCAAAATCAATGGCTGGACTGTTGATACCACTTATATCTCTATGATGACTCTCTCTAACGGCAATAGCGCCAGCATCAACATCGGAGGGACAGACCATCTCTATGGCCGTCAGGCCCCTGTGGTCACAGATGTAGGGGCGGCTACAGAGAGCGGCAGCAGTAGCAGTGATTATATCAAGGTTGACAGTGGTCCGGCGATTGTCGATGCCGGGGCTGGCGATGACCGCGTGCGTGGTGCCAATGATGATGACGCCCTGTTTGGCGACGACGGCGCAGATACACTCTATGGCGGTATCGGGAACGATATTATTGTTGGCGGATTAGGAAATGACAATCTCTACGGCGAGGCTGGCGATGATATCCTGCATGGGGGCGATGATAATGATATATTAAATGCCGGTGATGGCCATGACATCCTGAATGGCGGTGCTGGCGACGATATCCTGATGGGGGGTGTCGGTGACGATATCTCTTATGGCGAAGTGGGGAATGATACAATATCAGCCGGAGCCGGGAACGATATCACCTATGGTGATGGCGGGGATGATACGCTGAGTGGCGGTGCGGGCAACGACTGGCTTTATGGCGGTGCTGATGCTGACAAACTCTATGGTGAGGCGGGGGATGACCTGCTGTACGGCGAAACCGGCAACGATCAGCTTTATGGCGGCCTTGGTAACGATACGCTTGAGGGTGGCGCGGGCGATGATCAGTTACAGGGCGGCGCCGGAGCTGACATCCTGCATGGTGGTGACGACAATGATACGCTCAATGGCGGAGCCGGAAACGATACTTTGGACGGCGGCGCGGGCACTGATACCGCAATCCTGAGTGGGGCCTGGGCTACCTATGCTATCAGTCTTTCTGGTGCGATCTATACGCTGGTTCATGCCACCGATGGGACCGATGAAGCGACCCTCGTCGAAAATTTCCAGTTCTCAAACGGCACGGTAGCCGCCGCCAACCTACTGAATGTAGCCCCGACGGGGGCCAATGCCACTTTAACCGGTACGGAAAGTACTGATCTGGTGCTGGCGGCAGGGAATTTCGGATTTAGTGATGCCAATGCTCTTGATGCCATGAGCGCGGTCAGGATTGATAGCCTGCCTGCGGCCGGGACACTTCGCTTGAGCGGGGTGGCGGTGACGGCCGGACAGGTGGTGAGCGTTGCTGATATTAATGCCGGGAATCTGGTTTTTGAGCCAGTGGCCAATGCCTCGGGCACTCCCTATGCTAATTTCACTTTCTCGGTGTGCGATCTGGGCGGGCTTTATGATGCCGCACCGAATACTTTGACCATCAATGTGACGGCGGTAAATGACGCCCCGATCCTTACTTCGGATGGCGGCGGGGCTACAGCATCCATCAGTGTGGCCGAGAACAGCACAGCGGTGACAACGGTGACCGCGACTGATCCGGATACGCCGACCACTCTGACATACTCGATTTCGGGTGGGGTGGATGCGGCACGTTTTACCATCGATTCCGTCACCGGGGTTCTTGCTTTCTTATCGGCCCCTAACTATGAAAGTCCAACCGATAGTGGCGCTAATAACGTTTATGATGTGATTATCCAGGTATCTGATGGGTCGCTGACTGATACTCAGGCGATTGCGGTCACAGTTACGAATGTCAATGAAACACCGGCGATCACCTCGAATGGTGGCGGGACAACGGCTTCTGTGACAATTAACGAAAACAGTGCAAGCGTAACAACAGTGACCGCCACCGACCCGGATGCGTCAACAACATTGACTTATTCTATATCCGGCGGCGCTGATGCTGCACGTTTCAATATTGATTCTGTCACCGGGGTTTTGGCGTTTATTCTTGCGCCAGACTATGAAGCACCGACCGATTCAGGAAGTGACAATGTCTATGATGTGACTGTCATGGCCAGTGATGGCAGTCTCTTTGATACCCAGAATATATCGGTGGTGGTTGCCAATGTGGCCGAAGGCGATGTGGGCAATACAACAGGTACGGCGGGAACCGTTACAGTGGGGGGTGTCGCTGCTGGTACAGTTGACACCGGAGGTGATCGCGACTGGTATCAGGTGACGCTGACGGCCGGGGTCAAATATGCCATCTGGGCGCGCGGGACACCGACCGAGGGCGGCACTATGACTGATCCTCGCATTCACTCAATCCGCAATTCCGCTGGTACTTCGGTGAATGGCGGTGATGATGATGGCGGGGTCGGTTATGACGCCTTGCTTTACTATACTCCCACCACGACCGGGACTTACTATATTGAAATGGGGGCCTATGGCGCGTCCCAGACCGGGACGTATACCCTGAACGTCTTTGTTGGCGGCAATACCTACACGGGTACTAATGGCGGCAACACTCTGACGGGGAGCGCGAATGCCGATTATCTCGAGGGGCTTAATGGCAATGACACCCTGAATGGCGGCGATGGAAGCGATATATTAGATGGCGGGTCGGGGAACGATACTCTTGTCGGGGGCAACGGTGCCGATGTGCTTCTGGGGGGCAGTAATGCCGACACGTTCCGTTTTACGGCGGTTGATGCTGTCGACCAGGTCGTCGATTATACCACGGCCCAAAGTGATGTTCTTGATATTGCCAATATTCTGACGGGCTTCACCGCCGGGGTCAGCGATATCGACGATTTTCTCCAGTTCCAGACAGTGGGGAGCGATACGGTCGTTCGGGTGGATATTGATGGAACTGCCAATGGTTCCAACTTTGTCCAGATCGCGACCCTGCTCGGTACTACCGGCCTGACCGTGCAGACGCTCTATGACAGCGGTCTGATTGATGCAACCTAGGTCTAATGTGTGTGATGGTTGGATGGTGGACTCGAACGGGATCGAACCGTCGACCTTCGCAATGCCATTGCGACGCTCTCCCAGCTGAGCTACGAGCCCTTTTCCAAAAGGTAGGGCGAAAGTAGTCGAGCCCGGGGCCGATTTCAAGAGAAAAAACAGGATTTTCGGGCACGGACGAACCCCTTAGCCCCCCCTGGGGCCGAACAAGGAGGCCTCGGTCTCGGGATTCCTGCCCTCAGGTGCCCACGAAAGTCTTTTGCGGTAGAGGGTTGAGGGGGCCACGCCCAGATGGGCGGCGGCTTGCGGGATATTACCCGCCATGCGGTTGACCGTATTCTCGATCACATAACGCTCAATCTCTGCCAGTTTCATATCAATGAACGGATCAGACAGAGCGGTGCCGTCTGTCGGCGACGGCCTTGATGAGTGCACGGATGGGGGTGGTGCCATGAGTTGTGGCGGTGCGACCATGACCTCTTGCGCCCTGTCTTGCGGCGGGTGCAGTAAGGAGCGTGGCAGCATCGGTCCGGTTACCAGATCACTGTCATGCATCACGCAAATATAACGAATGACGTTTTGTAATTGCCGGATATTTCCCGGCCAGGCATAGTGACGGAAGAAGGCCCGCACGTCGGCTGAAAAGTCATGAAACGACTTCCCCTCTTCCTGACTGAATCGTTTGAGCAGGATATAGGCAATATCAAGGACATCGTCGCCACGCTCCCGCAGGGCGGGCATCTGGATCGGGATGACGTGCAGGCGGAAAAATAAGTCTTCGCGCAAGTTGTGGCAGGCTACTTCTTCTAGCGGATCTTTGGTGCAGGCACTGATGATTCTAATATTGGCTGTTTCATGGTGGCTGCCGCCCATTTTACAAAAAGAATGACTGTGTAAAAAATTGAGAAACTGCGCCTGTATCTCTGGACTCATTTCCGAGACATCGTCCAGAAACAATGTGCCGCCATCAGCAATCCTGAGGGCCCCGTCAAGGTCTGCGACAGCGCCCGCGAAGGCACCTTTGACATGACCAAATAGCTCTGATTCCAGATGCTCATCCCTGAGGGCGGCACAATTGATAGGGATAAAGATCCCTTCGCGTCGCGGGCTATACTGGTGAATGGCTTGCGCGCAGACTTCCTTCCCCGTCCCGGTCTCTCCAGTGATAAAAACCGGTGCTTGTGAGCGGGCGGCATGCGCGATTTGTTCATATAGAACCTGCATCCGTGCCGATGTACCAATAAATTTACTTTTCTTGTGGGTCACGGCTGCCCCATGCCAAAGAGAAGGGGACAGATCGTGATCAGGAGCCGCAGTGCGCAATGTGTGCTCCCGATCCATCGCCGATGCCGTAAGTGGCATGTCTTGTGCGTTTTGCATGTGAAGACCACCTTTCTGAACAGGGGGATCTTATATAATTTTGCGCCTTTCTGTTTGAAAAAGAAAATTTGATTATCGTCGCATGCTAAAAGGCCCGCATCATGCGGGCCTTTATAATACTTCACTACATTACGATATTCTGTTTAGCGATTATTTCCCAGTAGATGCAGAATATGCGTAAACAGGGCAATAAAGCTGATGTAGAGATTGAGAGCAGCCGCCCAAGCCATCCGGCTGTTGCCCTCGGCCCCGTGGGTGACGCTGTACATCTCTTTCATGGTCTGGGTTTGCCAGGCGGTGATGCCGGAGAAAGCAATGATGGAAACTACGGAAATAATATTCATCAGCTGGCTGGAACCGACGAACAGGTTAATGACCGTGAGAATCAGCACGCCCCAAACGCCCATCACAGCGAAGGTGCCGAGGCCATCAAGGTTTTTGCGGGTGGTGTAGCCAAAAATGCTCAGTCCTGCAAACATCGCCGAAGCAATGAAGAAGGCGCGAGCGATATCTGTTTTGGCATACGCAATAAAAATGGTTGCAAGGCTGATGCCGTAAAGCACGCTGATCAGGAAGAATGAGATCTTTAACTTGCTTGAAGGCATGGTCATGGGGTTAAAGCCAAACCACATGACGGCCAGCGGGGCGAAGATCACCACATAGACTTGGGGCCCACCCAGAAACAGCGACAGCAGGGCCGGGGTGTTGGCCACAACATAAGAGGTTATGGCCGTGACCAGAACACCCAGAGTCATGCGGTTATAAACGCTTTGCATGTGGCTGCGCAGGCCGGCATCGATGGATGCGGCGCGGCTGGCGGTGGCAGGTGTTGTTGTATAGCGGTCGGGTTGCATTGCGATCTCTCTCCTTGGTTTCAGAAAGCGTATAGCCATCTATATAGATAATTTTAACAGATTTCCAAGGGCATACCACAAAAAGCGGAGCCCTCGTTCGGTATATTAGCTAATCCTGTGTCCAAGGATTACCAGATCGTCGCAGGGGCCGTTCCCGGGTCAGCCACGGATTACCGGGTGCGGCCGGGCTAAAACGCTCGTTATCCGGGGCCCGGCGGCTTTGGCCAAGATCGGGAATCGGGGTGCCGGTGGTGGTGCTGATGGCACGGATGCGCGCCTCTATCGGGGGGTGAGTGGCAAAGAGCCCCAAGAACGGGTGAGAGTTTTCGATGCACATCAGAGCGATATCCCCTGTAGCTTCAGGAATGCGGTCGCGCTGGGCAATACGCAGTAAGGCACTCATCATCGCGGCAGGATTTTTTGTCAGTTGAACAGCCCCGGCATCAGCCATGAATTCGCGTCGCCGGGATAAGGCGAAGCGGGTGAATAACGTGGCGGCATAGCCAATCCACAAGATCGCCATCACCCCTAGAATAAAAAGTATGGCTGGCACGCTGGTATTCTGGCGGCGGCCATGGCCATAGCGGCGCCCGGCCCCCGCCCACAAATTGTAGCGAAAGCTGCTCCAGGCCATTTGTGCAGCAAATCCAATCAGGCCGGTGAAGATTACCGACACGATCAGCAGGCGAACATCGCGGTTACGGATATGGGTCAGTTCGTGGCCGAGTACGGCTTCGACTTCATCGCGGGTCAGGGCGCTGAGTAAGCCACGGGTGACAGTGATGGTATAGCTGTTGCGGTCAACCCCGCTGGCAAAGGCGTTGCGGGCGTGGGTTTCAATAACTTCAAGGCGCGGCATCGGCATGCCGGCGGCAATACACAGATTTTCCAAGAGATTATAAAGCTCTGGCTCTTGTTTGCGGGTGACGGGGTGTGAATGGGACAGGGCCCGGACCATCCGCGTATTGAAAAACCAGGCTATTATAAACCACACGGAAACGAGGGCCAGCACCAGGGGCAGATATTCAAAGGCCGCCGCCGTGGCAAACCGGGCCGGGCGGGTAAAATCGAAATGACCGCCTTGTAAGGCTTCCGGTTGGGGCATGATGCCTGCGCCCGCCAGAAAACAGATGGCCCAGAGCATGCCGGTTAACAGCAGCGGATAAAAGCACAGCAGCAGCAAGGAACGTAAATTATTGTTCCAGATATGGGTGCTAAGACCAGCGGTTGCAAGCGCCACGGCGATTTATCAGTTAAATTTGACGGTCGGGGCTTTTTGGATCAGGGCGGCTTCTTCGGCCCCGACCTCGAAGAAGGCCTCTTCTCTAAATCCGAACATTCCTGCAATCATGTTGGCCGGGAATTGCTGGACGGCAGTATTATACTCATTGGTAGCGCTGTTGAAGAAGCGGCGGGCGGCGGCGATCTTGTTTTCGATATCAGAAAGCTCAGCCATTAATTGCTGGAAGTTTTGATCGGCTTTGAGGGCGGGATAGTTTTCTGCTACCGCAAAGAGCCCCATCAGGGCACTACCAAGCATACCCTCAGCCTGTAAGCGCTCAGCTCCCGGGCCGCCGCTGCCGACCCGACCCACCCGGGCGCGGGCTTCTGTGACATTTTCAAAAACAGTTTTTTCATGGCCGGCATAGCCCTTAACGGTTTCCACTAGTTGCGGTACCAGATCAAAACGCTGCTTGAGCTGCACATCGATATCCGAAAAGGCATTCTTGCGCGTCTGACGCAGGGCAATCAGACGGTTGTAGAGCATGATCACAAAGATCAGCGGAATCAGGATGACAGCAACGATGATCCAGGTGTTGTTCATGGCGGGATCTCCTTGGGGGGGGGATTAAAACCGAATGAATTCTATCAGAAGTGATTATAAAGCCAATCATGTGTTTGAATTCTTAAGGCGCCTGTCCTAGAATGGCACCTTCTTGTTCGTTTGCGGAGATGTACCAATGATATCTTTTTCCCGTTTATGCTTGGGTTTCCTGACTTTGGTAGTTATGTCCAGTCCGGTGGTTGCGCAAACGATGGCTGTGAATGACCCTCCCCTCCCGGCCCCGTTGGAAACTATGGCCAAGGAAGGCGCGCAACTGCGCTATATGGGCCGGGAAGCCGGACTGGATTCGTGGATTGCGATCCAGAATGGGCAGGAACAATATTTTTATGTTACCCCGGATCGGGAATATGTCTTGCTGGGGTTGCTCTTTGACAAGACGGGAAAAATGATCACTTTGCAACAGGTTAGCGCCTTGCAACAGCAAAGTGACGCTGTGCTTGACGTTTTAAAGGCGGCCCCCAAGGCCGATACCCCGTCGGTGACCCAAAATCTGGAAGGCCAGAATCAGATTGCCAACAAAGTGTTGAAATCACCGTCGGAGCAATTGTTTGCAGATGTTGAGTCGGCCAACTGGATTCGGTTGGGAGAAGAAACGGCGCCACATTTTTATATGTTTATTGATCCTCAGTGCCCCTATTGCCATGAATTCATGAAAGCGCTGCGTTCAGATATTGATGGCGGTAAAGTGCAGGTCCGAATGATCCCGGTCGGTTTCAAGGACGATACAAGGGCGCAAGCCGCCTTGTTGTTGGCCATTCCATCCCCGCAGGAACGTTGGTTCCGTCATCTTGACGGTGATACTGAGGCCTTGCCCGTGACTCCCGGTATCAATGAACAAGGGGTTGAGCGTAACATGTCTGTTATGCAGTCGTGGAAGTTGAATGTCACGCCGCTGAGCCTGTATCGGGCCAAGGATGGTTCGGTGAAAATTGTACAGGGTCGGGCTAAGGATATGAAAGCTATGCTGTCTGACCTGCATCCGGTGAATTGAAGATCCTACTATGAACCAGCGCGCGGCCTTTTTGTTCCAGATCCTTGAAAAGATTGGGGCGCCTCTTATGGCGGCTGCCGGTGCGGTGCCGCTTGAGGGCGAGCCGCGGCCTGAAGCTGCGATCGTGGCTGAGTTGCTGGCGCGAGCCGTGCAGTCCGGTGTTGAGCTTTCGAATGTTATGGATATAAGAGAAACGGGCGCGGATGGCGAGGCTGTCAGGTTGGCGCTGGCTGGTTTGGCAAGCCAGTTACTGGCTGGGCAGTATAGGCAGAATGGACGGATACCTAGTGAAAATGAGGCCGCACGATTGGTGACGGCCTTATCGGCGGCGCTGACTTTTGCTGATAATTTTACCCCGGCTGCGGGCAATACGGCCCGGTTGGCGGCCCTTGAGGCGGGAATACCCCCTCTTGATGAGGTGCAGGTCATGATGCAATCCCTGCAGGCGTTAGGTCCGGTGGTGCAGGTGATCTCTGAGTATTCGTTTGGTGTAAGTGAAAAGAAACTGGTTCAGGATGTCACTGAGCGTCTGGTTGTCCAGACCACAGGTATGGCAATACGCCTGCTACCGCAAGCCACTCTATCAGATCAAAAGCAGGCTGAGCTTGTTTTGCTGCGGGCGATCGCGCCACTTTACTGTGAAGCACACCGTGCCGAGACTAATCGTCTTATGGTAATGGATGAGGCGGCCCGCGCGCAGGCCGCACCCGGAACAGCAGCAGTGCCCATGGATCACGTGTGGCAAACTTTTGAGCGCCGGGTCGCGATGATGGAAGTTTTGGCACAAACCTTGCTGCCACGGTTTCAAGGCCCCCCCGCCGACACGGTGAAGGTGTCAGCCCCTGTGTCCGTTGGCGCCCCTGCTTCACCATCGTTGGTGGAGCCTGCCCACCCACCCACCGCGGATGGCGCCTCGCAACCCTATAATCCGATGGCTTTTTTCAGGCCGGGAGCGCAAAACGCCGAAGAAGGTGATAATACATAATCTCTGGAATCTGGCCTTTTCATCCAAAGTGCGGTAAATAGACAGATATGATCGGGAAAGTCTTTGCAGCGTGTTTGCTTTTGGCCGCGGAAACCTATGAGTTGCCGCCTCATGTCCTGTTAGGTATTTATCAGGTTGAGGGCGGGCGCGTGGGGCAGGAAGTTGGCCCTAACCAGAATGGCAGCTATGATCTTGGGCCTATGCAAATCAATACAATCTGGCTCACTGAGCTTTCCGGGCAGTGGGGGGTGAATAAAGCCACTGCCCGTCAATGGGTGAGGGATGATCCTTGCACCAATGTCGGGGTCGCCGCCTGGATTTTGCGTCGCCATCTCAATGAAACTGGCAGTCTCTCTCAGGCGATCGCCAACTACCATTCCCGTACCCCTAATGTGGGTAAAGTCTATAAATCTAAAGTTTTAAGCTCGATGAACCGCCATGGCTTGATGCGGGCGGCACAATAAAGACCCTATAAAAAGGCTTGCTAACCTCTGGCGAAAATGGGGGGTGTTGGTAACAATTGGGGTAATCTGCAAAAGACCCCTTGTTCCTCCTGTTTTAAAAGGCTAATTTTGTGCCCATATGCTGGTTTGCCACGATCCCCGTGTCGTCCGGCCCTGTCTTGTAAGGTTTTTTTATCCGAGGTATTCCGCATGTTTCGCAGTTCCCGTTTTCTCTGCACCCTGACGGTTCTGGCCAGCGCTTTGATGCTGGGAGCCTGCTCCATGGGAACCCCTGTTCTCAAACGCAATCCACAAGTGGTAGCTTCACCTGACAAGGTGTCAGCACAATTGGCGGAGGCAGCAGATCGTGCTTCCGTTGCGTTGGAGACGTTGGCTGCTGTCGAGCAGGCGCGCTCGCCGGGGATAGCTGTGGCTCCGATTGAAAATGCGCCGCCTGAATTGCGCCGCGCTATTACGGTTAACTGGGTTGGCCCAGTTGAGGTGGTTACCAAGACTTTATCGGATCGCGCCGGATACTCCTTTAATGTTATCGGCAATTCTCCGGTAACGCCGGTCGTTGTGTCGCTTGATGTTGAGAATAAGCCGGTGATTGATGTTTTGCGCAATATTGGCCTTCAATTAGGCATGCGTGCTGACATTCGTGTCGATGCGGCACGCCGCGTCGTTGAAATTAACTATGCACCTAATACCGGTGTCGGAGGTTGAGTCTGTCAATGCCCCCTATCAAAAGAATAAAGTCGGCAGCGCTGTCTTTGGTATCGATGATACTTCTATCAATGCCCCTGACGGCGGGCGCGGTTGATGTGATGAGTGGCAGTGCGCCATTGCCACCACCAATTGCGCAGTTGGAAAATATTGATGGCAGTACAGCGCCGATTAAAAAGAAAGATGATGATAGCAAGGGCGATATGCCTTTCGACATGCGCCGCGATGCCATGAAGGAAGCTGCTTTATCGTATGGTGCCCGTGGGGGATTGGCTTGGCGGACCTATCACATCCGTAATGAATTAGAGACCCGGGCGACCCAGCTTGATAAGACGTTTGATTTTCGTCAACTTTTGATCCCCGCCCCTTCGGGATTGCTGATTGAGCCGCCGATTGTGTCTGAGGCGGTGAACGCGTTGTTAATTGAGGGTTCTGGCCAAGAAGCAGCCGTATCCGATCGTGTTTATGAAATAATTCGTAATGCTCAGATTGTCAGTGGAGCACGTAACTGGCGTAATTACCTTGAGCGTGACTGGGGCGATGTTGCGCCACCGCCGGATATTCTTCGGCCTTCCACCAAGGAAGAACGTGAAGAGTGGATTGGCTGGGTACGCGAGGGCTGGCAAAAAGGTCTGGAGCAGGCCGATGAGATTTTTACTGATGATCTTAACCAGCTCTCGGCTGATTATAACGGCATGGTGCGCTATCGCCTGTTGCTCGCACAGGGCATGATATCACCACCGAATGCCTTACAAGTAGATCGTGGCGTAACCGGGGGTGGTAATAGCATGCGGGTCGGCGACCGGGCCGTGCAGATCACAGGCAAGCCTGCTTTCGTTTCTGGGGCAGACAAATGGCAACCCGCAAACCGATAAGCCTTCTTAAAGGCGCAGATAATAAGGCACAGACTTGGCCTGAGGAGCCAGGTCGGTTTACGCAAGATCATATTGATCCCTTTTTGCTGTGGTCGGTTAAAAAAGGGGCGTCTGATATAACATTTCAATCAGACCGTCCTATTTATCACGAGCTAGATGGTGCTTTATATCCTGGGACCTTCAGGCTTCTTGATGCCGCCGACATGAGCGCTGTTCTACATAAAATCTATGGCCCTGAGGCCCAGGCCCGGCTAGCCTCGGGAACGGATCTTGATTTGTCCTACGAAGTGAGGCCGGATCGTTATACAAGGATACGTTTCCGGGTGAACATCACCGCCATCCTTTCGCGAGGACGCGATGGTTCTCAGGTGACGATGAGGGTACTGCCAAGTACGCCGCCCTCGCTCAAGGATCTAAATATCGAGAAGGATATCATTGATAATTGGGCGCCCCGTCAGGGTATTGTGATTATCACAGGGCCAACCGGTTCGGGTAAATCAACCTTGCTGGCGGCAGGCAATCGCATGTTGCTCGAGCGTCCGCATGGCTGCGGCAAAATGCTGACCTATGAGTCGCCCATTGAATATGTTTACGACGTTATTCGTTCCCCGCGCTCTCTGGTTTCACAGACTGAAATCCCCCGCCATTTGCCTGATTTTGCCCGCGGAGTGCGTAACGCTTTGCGCCGCAAACCCGAGGTTATTTTGGTGGGTGAGTCCCGCGACCGTGAAACGATTTCGGCGTCGATTGAGGCTGCTCAAACCGGCCATGCTGTTTACACGACAACCCATACGACCGGGGTGGCGGCTACGATCCAGCGTATGGTGTCGACTTTTGATGCGGCTGAACGTTCGGAGCGAGCTTATGCGCTAATGGAATCCCTGCGTATGATTGTGACGCAGGCGCTGGTACCCAAGGTCAGTGGGGGGCGTATGGGGGTTCGCGAATACATGGTGTTTCCGGCCGAGGTCAGGGAAAAACTTCTCGATATGGATTTTACCAATTGGCCCCCGACTATCCAGCGGATGATCCCGGCCTATGGCCGGACTATGGCCGATGCGGCCAAGGTAGCCTTTGAGGCTGGTACTATCGAGCGCCGTTGGTATTTGTTGTTGGCGTCCAGTACCGGGGCCTAGGCGATGGCGCTATTTACGAATCATTCACACTTTCCTGCCACCTTGATAGGATGGGCGCAATCGGTTTAGATAGGGTAATAATATGGCAACAGCAGAAGACGATACCCTCATAGAGAAACAGAACTGGCACTGGCGCAATACCATGCGCCCGGTGCGTTTCTTTAATCTCGATGCCCGGGCCGGTATACCTTATTTTGTCTTGTTGGTCTATGCTCGACCGATTACCCTAGTTATGGTGATTATCAGCACGTTTACGTTTAAGATCATGGAGAAGCGTGGTCTGACATTCCCATCGGCCTTGCGGGCCTTCAGGTTGTGGATATTTGGCGATGAGCGCCCCGGGTGGTTAACCATGCGCCGCCGCACCATGAAAGATTTTGGCTGATTTCCTATAAATTTTGCTGACGATCCCCTTGCCGCCGCTTGTCATTCCAGAGCAGGCAGATTATTGTCTGAGACATAATTTACCCCGTGTTCATACGGGCCTATTGTTTTATGTCTGATTGATGAAAGGTATCCAACATGAGAGACAAAAGCGCAGTCTGGCGTCAGTCGATTTTAACCGGGTTGCTGGTGGGGGCTTTCTCTTTTCCTGCCCAGGCAGGGTTTGATTGGACGCCTCCTCCGGCTATTCCGGCTCTTTCTACGACGAGCGCTCCGGGCCCTCTTGTTCCGGCTGCCCCCAGTGATGATGTAGAGGCCAGCGAATTGGCGCCTGTGACGGCTATGCCAGCAGCGCCAGCGGCTGATGAAGCGATGGCTGCGCCATCTGTACAATCTGAAACAAATGCGTTGCCATCCCCGGCGTTTCCTGAAGACTTGCCTCCACCAAATGTCTATGCCGAAGCCTTAGGATTTGGTGCTGACATTCCTTTAGCGTTGGCACTGGGGCAGATTGTTCCTTCTGAGTTTGCCTATTCTTTTGCTTCGAATGTTAACCCGGGGATCAAGATTTCATGGGATGGCGGTAAACCCTGGAATGAAGTTCTGCAGGCAGCTTTGTTACCTCATGGCCTTAAAGCCAAGATTGAGAGTAGTATCGTCATTGTTTACCAGATGCGTGAAGAGGACAGTGCACAAAATCAGGATGCAAATCAGATGGGGGCAGCAGCATCGAGTGATGTGACGGTCACCGAACCAGCTATGGACGCTCCCCTTCCCATTACCGGGGAAGGTACGGCTAATAATTATCCGCGCCGTACACCACCGCAGCGCGCCGGCCTTCATCAGGGTGACGAGACAACAGATGGCGCGGGGTCTGCCCCACAGCCACCTCCGATAGATGAGCAAGCTGTGATCATTGAGCAACCTTCCCAAGATATGGCCACAGCAGATCGTGTGGCATCTTATGAACCGGCGGCCCCGGCTCCGACACAGGATATCGGAATAGTTGATTCTCCTGTGGCAGGGAGTGCCCCTAAATCTTTGTCGCCGCAAAAAATTTCCTATGCTGACGAAGGTCGCGCCAGCCATGATGAGTTGATTGTTCCCCGTAATGTAGGGGAGCCAGATAATTCTTACGCCACGCGTGAGCGGGCCGTACTCGATCCATTCGAGATTCGTTTCTGGCAGGCTGACAGTCAGCAAAACTTACGTGATGTTCTTGCGAGCTGGGCGGGTAATGCCGGGGTCGAGGTAATTTGGGATTCTGGATATGAATATAAATTGCCACATGCTGTCAGCATGCACGGGACCTTCTCGGAGGCTGTTACAAAAATCTTTAGCCTTTATGGGAGCACAGAGCCGCGCCCACAAGGGCGTTTGCATCCGAACCTGCCCAAAGGGCCGTCCGTCTTGCTGGTGGAAAATTTCCCTTGAAGAACCCCTCAAAAGAATTCTTGTA
>JAMPXY010000092.1 GCA_023700945.1 Alphaproteobacteria bacterium
AAAGGTGACGCAGGCTCCCTGCCCGGCACGCAAACATTGATAGGCCAACGGCAAAAGGGGAAACCTGTCATGATCGGGAGATTCAAAATCAAGATGCTTCAATTGCTGGAGGTCAAGCCGCGCCCCGCATGTTGGCATACGCTGCGGCCATGCTAGTGCATGCGCTATAGGTGTCTTCATGTCAGGAGCCCCTAACTGGGCAAGGAACGATCCATCAGCATATTCCACCATCGAATGGATAACCGACTGCGGATGCACCAGTACCTCGATTTTATCGTGAGGCATATCAAACAGATAATGTGCTTCGATCACCTCAAGCGCCTTGTTCATCATGCTGGCACTATCAACCGAGATTTTAGCTCCCATTGACCAGTTCGGGTGTGCCACAGCCTGTGCCGGGGTAGCCCGCGCCATCTGTTCCCGGGCCCAGGTTCTAAACGGCCCCCCCGATGCCGTCAGCACTAACCGCTCGATTGCAGCAATATTCTCCGGCTCAAATACCTGAAAAATGGCGTTATGCTCGCTATCGACAGGCAATAGTCTGGTGCCGCACTGTCGCGCTATCGCCATGACCAGCGGCCCTGCCGAGACCAGCGGCTCCTTGTTGGCAATAGCCACACATGTTCCCTGACGGATTGCCGCCACAAGGGGCTCGAGACCGGCCAACCCCACAATCGCAGCCATAATCCAGTCTGCAGGGACAGCCCCCGCCTCGATCACCGCCTGCCGCCCGGCAGCAACAGCAATCCCTGACCCAGCCAATAATTCTGCCAGAGTCTCCCGTAAAGACTCATCACCAATAACAGCTTTTTTGGCTCTGACTTGCCGAGCCTGTGCCGCCAGTAGTTCAACATTACGTTGCGCGGTTAACACCTGCACGGAGAATGTGTCCGGCTGTGACAGGATCAAATCAATCGTGCTGCGTCCCACCGATCCGGTGGATCCCAGAACACTGACTGTCTTCATGATAGACACGCCAAATAAATCAGCAAGAATACAGGTGTCACCAGCAACAGAGCATCTATCCGGTCAAGCAAACCGCCATGGCCCGGGATGATATGACCGGTATCCTTAAGATGAGCCCGCCTTTTAAAGAAAGAGATGAATAAATCACCTGCCTGACCGACAACACCCAAGACCGCGCCTGCAAGGAATACCCCCCACCAATGCCGTCCGGCATTCAACCCTGTATCTGTGTTGATGACTGGCATCAACCAAGGTGACAGCAGCAGAAATAATTCCAGCATCACAGCGCAGGATAAAACCGCTCCCGCTAATCCGGCCCACGTCTTCTTGGGGCTTAACACCGGACACATTTTAGGCCCGCCGATAAATTTACCGGCAAAGTAAGCGCCGGTATCACTGGCCCACACACACATGACCACCGCCAGCGCCAGCCACGCCCCGGCTTCGAAACCAAAGCGCAGCCAGACATACGACGAGAAACAAAGGGTCAAATATACCAAGCCCAGCAAAAGGACAGCCAGCGCATGGGGCCCCGACCGAGAAAAACCATACCATTCATATAAAGCGACCAGAGAGGAAAGTACCATCAGGGCAATAAACCAATACCCCCCGGCAACAACAATCGCGATCATCAACGGCGCCATAATCAAGCCGGACATAACCCGAATTGCCAAACCTGAGAAACGACTATTCGGGGCATCAATGCTCATGAAGACATCTCAGCCTTGATGCCGCCAAAACGACGGTCACGCTGCGAAAATTCCGCAACCGCCTGCTCTAGATCAGCGCGTGAAAAATCAGGCCACAAGGTCGAGGTAAAAATAAATTCCGAATAAGCGCACTGCCACAACAGGAAATTACTGATCCGTTGCTCGCCACTTGTACGAATTATAATTTCAGGGTCAGGTACATGGGCCGACCACAGCAACCCCGGAAAATATTCTTCAGCCGAATTAAAATCAGGGACAATGCTTTTTTCAGCACAAAGCGCGGCATAGCGGGCCGCCGCCTGCAAAATTTCATTCCGGCCGCCATAATTGAGCGCCATCTGGACGGTGATACCGGTATTTTCAGCCGTCAAGCGTTCGGCGTTTTCAATCAACTCAACAATCTCACGATCAAATGCATTGCGGTCACCGATCACTTTCAAGCGAATATTATGACGGTGCAATTCAGCGGTTTCTGCTCGCAAATACATGCGCAGCAACCTCATCAGCTCAGATACTTCCTCGGCGGGTCTACTCCAGTTCTCAGATGAAAAACCAAACAAGGTCAGATATCCCACACCCATGTCGGCGGCGGCTTCAACAACGCGCTTGACCGCCTCGACTCCCTGACGATGCCCCATAGTACGCGGCAAGCCGCGCGCCTGCGCCCATCGGCCATTCCCATCCATGATGATGGCGATATGCTGTACTGCCTGACTCAAAACCACTCCGCCCCCAGAAAAGACCTATACCGTCATAATGTCTTTTTCTTTGTCCTTCAGCATTGTGTCAATTTTCTGAATGATTGCATCAGTTTGCTTCTGGATTTCATCACCGTGACGCTTGTTCTCGTCTTCAGGCATACCATCGCCTTTCAACTTTTTAAGCATATCCATACCATCGCGACGGATATTTCGTACCGCCACACGTGCCTGCTCGGCATACTTGCCTGCAACCTTGCTCAGCTCGGCCCGGCGCTCCTGATTAAGTTCGGGGATCGGCACACGAATGACGGAACCTTCGCCAATCGGATTGAGGCCCAAACCGGAATCACGAATAGCTTTCTCGACCGTCTTGGCTTGCGATCCATCCCATACCTGAACGCTGAGCATGCGTGGCTCGGGGGCGGTAATGGTAGCCACCTGATTTAGCGGCATACGCGAGCCATAAACCTCGACCGTCACAGGTTCCAGCATGCTGGATGCCGCCCGGCCGGTGCGTAACCCGGAAAACTCCTCTTTCAGGTTATTGACGGCGCCTTCCATGCGCTGACGCAGATCATTGATATTAAATGTCATGACTTTCCCCTGATGTTTTATTCATCACTAACGATGGTATAGTTACCCTGACCCTGAACAACCTGAGCAAAGCTGCCCGGCTGCTTGATAGAGAAGACAACAATCGGAATACTGTTTTCACGTGCCAACGATATAGCAGTGGCATCCATCACTTTCAAATCATTGGTCAGCACATCCATATAAGACAAATGTTCATATTTCTTTGCGTCCTTATCCTTGACCGGATCGGCAGTATAGACCCCATCAACTTTTGTCCCCTTAAACAAAGCATCGCAATTCATCTCCGATGCGCGCAAGGCTGCAGGTGTATCCGTGGTAAAGAACGGGTTACCGCTGCCTGCCGCGAAAATCACCACACGACCTTTTTCGAGGTGACGCAATGCCCGGCGGCGTAGAAACGGTTCGCACACGGCGTCCATTGGAATTGCCGATTGCACGCGGGTCGGTACCTCTATCTTTTCAAGCGCAGATTGCAGCGCCAGCGCATTCATCACCGTGCCCAGCATACCCATATAATCAGCCGTCACGCGCTCAATCCCGTTTGACGCCCCTGAGACGCCGCGGAAAATATTCCCAGCCCCCACCACAATGCAAACCTCAACCCCCAACTTGACTGCCTCTTTTACATCCTGCGCAATACGCTCGATCGTGCCCGGATCAATCCCGTATTCCTGATCACCCATCAGGACTTCACCCGACATTTTCAGGAGGACACGTTTGAATTTCAGGGCCGGGTTAGCCATGGGAGCAACATCCTTTTTGAGCGCTTCAACAGATTTCATAATTCCGACTCTCATTAGAGCTATAGGGTTACACATGTAATAACAGCCGCCCTGCTCTAAAAGCAATGCGGCTGCTACCAGAAACGGGTTTTGTCCAGATCAGCCGTTAACGACGGCTGCCACTTCCGCAGCAAAATCAGCGACTTCTTTTTCGATTCCTTCACCGAGCTGGAACCGCGCATAGCCTGTCAACGCCACCGGGGCCCCAACATCTCCGATGGCATTTTCCAAAACCTTTGAAATTTTGGTTTCACCATCCATGACAAACACTTGTTCCAGAAGACAAATTTCCTCATAAAACTTGCGCATACGGCCTTCGAGCATTTTCTCGATAATATCCGCCGGTTTCCCGCTGGCCTTTGCCTGATCACGCAGAACATTCTTCTCACGCTCGACCGCATCAGCCGTGACCGCTGCCACATTCAGGAATTGCGGGTTGGCTGCCGCCACATGCATGGCAATCTGCTTACCCAACGCTTCCAGTTTGGCTTTATCACCCGTGGACTCCAGAGCCACCAGAACACCGATTTTTCCCAAACCCGGGCTAATCGCGTTATGGACATAACCGACAACCACGCCGTCCTTGACTTCAAGAGTCTGCGTACGACGCAGGCTCATATTCTCGCCAATCGTCGCAATCAGGTTGGTGAGCGTTTCCTGAACGGTTTTACCACCGTCGTAAACCGCATTGGCGAGGGCCGCAATATCATCCTTCGCTTCCAGTGCCAGTTGGGCGGCCTTGGTCACAAAACCCTGAAATTGATCGTTACGGGAAACAAAGTCAGTTTCGGCGTTCACTTCAAGGACCGAAGCCTTTTTTCCACCTAAAGCCACAGCAACCAGACCTTCGGCTGCCGTCCGCCCCGATTTCTTGGCCGCAGTTGCCAGACCCTTCTTACGCAACCAATCAACCGCGGCTTCCATATCGCCCGCGACTTCAATCAGCGCCTTTTTAGCGTCCATCATCCCTGCGCCGGTTTTATCGCGCAGATCCTTAACCATTGAAGCAGTAATATCTGCCATGGGCTTATTCCTTTTTCTTAAAGTTAAAAATTAACCAGCAGTTGCCTGCTTCTTGACTTCAATTTCTTCTACAGCAACATGAACTGTCGGCAGTTTTTCTACCGGGTTCTTGGCAGCCCCCAGATCCTTGCCGGATTTGGTCATTTCAGCCTGCAAGCCAGCCAGAACCGCGTTCGTAAACAGGTCGCAATAAAGCTCAACAGCGCGCAAAGCATCATCGTTACCCGGGAACGGGAAAGCAATGCCTGTGGGATCGCTGTTGGAGTCGATCACGGCAAACACCGGAATACCCAGTGTGTTGGCTTCCTGAATGGCGATTTTTTCCTTATTGGTGTCAATAATCACAATCGCATCCGGGCGACCCCCCATTTCCTTGATCCCGCCGATGGATTTTTCGAGCTTTTCAAATTCGCGGGCCATCATCAGCTGCTCTTTCTTGGTGTAGCCGGATACATCACCCTCCATAATCCCTTCCAGCTCACGCAGGCGGTTAATTGAGGTGGTAATGGTTTTCCAGTTGGTCAGCATACCGCCGAGCCAGCGGTGATTGACGTAGTATTGACCTGATTTTCTTGCCGCTTCAGCTACTTTTTCCTGCGCAGCGCGCTTGGTGCCGACGAACAGCACGCGACCACCATTAGCCGCAATCTCTTGTACGCCTTTCAGGGCACGATCCAGCATCGGCACTGTTTGCTGCAGGTCGAGGATATGCACACCATTCCGAACACCGAAAATGTACGGTTTCATCTTGGGATTCCAACGACGGGTGTGGTGACCGAAGTGAACGCCTGCTTCGAGCAGTTGGCGCATAGTGAATTCAGACATAGATATTTCCTTTTCCGGTTATGCCTCTGCGGGTAGCATCCTGTTGAT
This sequence comes from Alphaproteobacteria bacterium, assembly GCA_023700945.1. Taxonomy (GTDB): domain Bacteria; phylum Pseudomonadota; class Alphaproteobacteria; order Micavibrionales; family Micavibrionaceae; genus Micavibrio_C. Next base: position 5,650 of record JAMPXY010000092.1, read on the forward strand.
TTCCTTACGGATATCATCAAAACACCGGAGGGCGGACATCCACCCGTTCCCGCATGTGAATTTAACAAGTTGGCGTGGTTTTACAGGGGTTTCCCGCTGATTTCAAGGAAATTATAAGCCAAAAGCTATGCCCGAACCGAACGCAGTCTTTATATTGTACTGCACAATATGTTAACCAAAGCCTTGTGACACCTCTGTTCTAAAGGTCAGGCCGCAGACTCATAGTGGAACGGCGCACGGAATTATGATGCTGGCGGGTCTTCATCGCCTGATGGCCCCTAACTAGGCTATCCTTTGGAAAACGCGCGGCATGCTGATCTTGAAGAGCCTGAAAGTAAGGCTTTTGGCCATCACGTACAGTTGGTACGGCAACCCCTTGTAAAGAAAGGAATAACCGTGGATCCATCCGCCCCAAACCCCCTAGGCCAAATGCACCAAAACCAAATGCCATCATCAATATCCCAGACCGAAAAACCATCACGCCTCCTTCAAGACTGCTCCACATTTAAAGTGGAGGCAGGCTACTCCGGCTATTCATAACTCGCAAGTTTTTTGACATATTTGGTAGAGGCCGCAAAGACATTGCCGAATGACTGGCTACCCGTTCTGCCAGAAGCAAACCCTTAGGAATTAATCTGGCTTGATTGCCTGATTGCGGCGCGCCCGGCGTTTTTCAGGCAAAACGGCCTGTGCCGCGTTATCATTGACTCCAGGCGGAGTCCAGCGGTAGGCCGACGGCGGCACAGGCTGACCACCAAACGAGAAGGCTGCCTCAGGGGCTTCGGGCGGATTAAAATAAGCCCATGAACGCGGATTCACCCGGTCAAATTCCAACAGGTAAATCTCTTCTCTGGAAGGATCGGGGGATTCATGCGCCAGAAAGGCATTATTGACCTTTTCCCACATATCAAACCCACTGGCAAAACCACAATGTCGCGCCTGAGCATCACTGATTTCCCCTGAACTGACTTTCTCATACAAAGCCCCCACAGTCAGGCGCGTGACCTTGGCCAAATTCTTCGATTCATAGATATGACCAGTATCTTTTTCTTCTATCCCATCAATTTTTGCACACATCGGCGCATTCATTTCACGCAAACGAAGGGGCTTACCTTCCTCAAGCGTCTGCTGGGAATACATGACCGGCAACACCAGTCCGGTAAAGGGCTTGCGGGCATCAAAATGCGCCAACCGCGGCGACACCAGACCATCAAAAAAGGCTTGCGGGACCTTAATCGTTTGAATACGGGCATCAATCGCACCGGGTCGTGAGTTTGCAATCGGCAGCAGACGCTGCACCAGCAAGATATTTCTATGCTCTTCAACCGGTAATTTCAGGCCGCTATCATCTTCATAAGCACGTTGGGCTTGTTCAAGATAAGTCTCAAATCCCTTACCCCCAGCTGGCAATTTACGCAAACTAACTGGACCACCGTAATAGACCCGCCCCGTCAGCTCACCACGTAAAATAACTGGAGCGCCCTTATCAATTTTCTTTTTTTGCTCTTCACTTAAAGCCCCCACCAATAAAGAATATGGAGCCAGACGAATATCCTCCAACGGCTTGCGCAGCATCGGGTCAGGCACGTTAATTACAACCACATCTTCCGCAGGGATTTCATGTTCAATCCGGTCATAAGCCACATTTGATTGAGGATCAAAATGCAGCATCTGGCGCTGCGCCTGTGATAACTGATTGCCTTCCTTGATACGCGCCAGCCATGTGCGGAACTGCGCCACAATTCTTTGCCCCTCATCGGTCTTAAGAAAGACATCAGCCTCGCCTTTGGCCGATTGAGAGAAGTTACGCGCTAAACCTTCGTTTGAATCAAGCTGGGCATTAACCTCAAGCCGTTTTAAGGTCCGTTCAATTACTGGAATACTTTGCCACCGCATCTCTGACGGGTCTTCATTAGGGGAACCGTTCAAATAAAGATTACGCAGAGCCTGATAACGTGTACGCCAGACCGGGTTCAGATCACCCAATTTGCCCATATCTGCAAATTGGAATAATGTCGCCGTGATAGAAGGCTCGGAACTCAGACGATAGAACTGAATCCGCCAATCACCCCTCTCGAATTTTTTCTGTACAATTTGCGGGTGGCGGTAATACTGGCGCTTAAGATATTCGGCATCCAGTTCCCGTCCTTTGTAATCAACAATCCTAAAATCACGACTAAGGTTCGCAAACAGTAC
>JAMPXY010000093.1 GCA_023700945.1 Alphaproteobacteria bacterium
CTGAACTGGCCCTGATTGATAAGCAGGATGATCATTTGGCAGCCTTGGGTCATCAGGTTCTTGAAGCCCGTAAATCTTATGAAGGCGAAGCTCGTACCATCAGCAAGAAACGTAAAGATACAGCTGTTAAACTTGATAAACTGGTAGCATTGGAATTGCCGCCGCTCAAACTTGATAAGGCCCGGTTTGAAACGCGGGTCGAGGTTGTGAATGAGGATTTATGGGGGCCGCTCGGCATGGATCAGGTCCAGTTTCTGGTGGCGACCAACCCCGGCAGTCATCCCGGCCCCCTGAACAAAATTGCTTCGGGTGGCGAAATGTCACGCTTTATGTTGGCGTTAAAAGTGGTGATGGCTGAAGTTGGCGCAGCACCAACGCTGGTGTTCGATGAGGTTGATAGTGGCATTGGTGGCGGGACGGCGGCGGCGGTGGGCGAACGGTTGGCACGACTGGCGGCGGGACGGCAAATTCTGGTGGTGACACATTCGCCGCAGGTTGCGGCGCGCGCAGGCAGCCATTTTATTGTCATGAAGCAGGGGCAAAAAGACGTTAAAACGACAGTGTTGCCGCTACAGGCCATGAATGACCGCCGTGAAGAAATCGCCCGCATGATCTCTGGCGCTGAAATCACCGCCGAAGCGCGTGCGGCGGCAGAAAAATTGCTGGAAACCGGTTCGTGATGGTCACCTTATTCGAGCAGGCTGAGGCCCGGGAGCGTCATGCGGCGCTGGTGAAAGCCATTCGCCACCATGATGCGCTTTATTATCAGGAGGACACTCCTGAGATATCTGATGCCGCATACGACAGGTTGCGTCAGGACCTGGAGGCGCTTGAGAAGGCATATCCTGAATTGGTCACGGCGGACAGCCCGACCCAAACTGTGGGGGCGCAAGGTTCTTCCGGCTTCAAAAAGGTCAGGCACGCTGTACCAATGCTGTCGCTTTCCAATGCGTTTGATGATCAGGATATTCATGATTTCAGTGAGCGCATTGCCAAATTTTTGAGTTTGGCGTCATCTACCATCATTGAGATGGCGGCTGAGCCCAAGATTGATGGGCTATCGTGCTCGCTACGATATGAAGGCGGACAGTTGGTGCTGGCCACCACACGCGGTGATGGGGCGGAGGGTGAAGACATTACCCACAATGTGCGTACGATCAGCGATGTACCGCAAATCTTGCAAGGAACCCCCCCTGCCGTGCTCGAGGTGCGTGGTGAAGTTTATATGCGTCGCGATGAATTCCGTGCCTTGAATGAACGGCAGGAGCAGGCCGGGAAACCACCTTTCGCCAATCCGCGTAATGCCGCGGCCGGGAGTGTGCGTCAGCTGGATTCCAAGATCACAGCGGAGCGGCCCCTGCATTTCTTCGGTTATGCCTTGGGGGAAGTGAGTGAGGAAATTGCCACGACCCAGTGGGGTATCAGGAAGGCTTTATCATCGTATGGTTTTGTCGAGGCGGAACCCGCCCGGCTCTGTGCCAGTGTTGATGAAGTTTTGCAATATTACCGTGATATTGAGGCTGCGCGCGCGTCATTGTCATACGAGATTGATGGTGTGGTATACAAAATTAACCGCCTTGATTGGCAGGAGCGGCTCGGATTTGTGTCGCGCGCGCCGCGCTGGGCGATTGCGCATAAGTTCCCGGCGGAAAAGGCCATCACCGTCATTAACGGTATTGATATTCAAGTTGGTCGCACCGGGGCCTTGACCCCGGTGGCACGGCTTGAGCCGATTGCCGTGGGCGGCGTGGTGGTCTCGAACGCAACCTTGCATAACGCCGATGAAATCGAGCGCAAAGATATTCGCGTGGGTGACCATGTGGTGATTCAGCGGGCGGGGGATGTCATTCCGCAGGTGGTTGAGGTTTTACTGGATAAACGTAAAGCCAATACGCCCCGATATATTTTCCCCGATCACTGTCCGGTGTGCGGGTCACAGGCGGTGCGTGAAGATGGTGAAGTGGTTGTTCGTTGTACCGGCGGTTTGATTTGTGATGCGCAGGCGGTTGAGCGTCTCAAGCACTTTGTCAGCCGTTTGGCTTTTGATATTGAAGGCTTGGGCGATAAAATCATTCAGGAATTCTGGACTGAAAAAATTGTTCGTATGCCCGGTGATATTTTTCGTTTGGCTGATCTCAATGCTGGACTGGAAAAACCGCTACAGCAACGGGAGGGTTGGGGTGAAAAATCAGTTGAAAAATTGTTCAGGGCGATTGAGGCGCGGCGGACGATTGGGTTCGAGCGTTTCATTTATGCCTTGGGCATCCGGCAAGTAGGCGAGGCCACGGCAAAGAAGCTGGCATCCAGCTATAAGGACCTTGATGAACTGCGCCGGGCCATGGCGCTGGCTTGTGATCATGAGGGCGACGCCTGGCAGGATTTGTTAAATATCGAGGATATTGGCCCGAGCGTGGCTGAAGATATTGTTTCCTTTTTTCATGAACCGCATAATCAGACGATTCTCGATGATTTACAGCGATTGCTGACGATTACGCCATACAGTATTCCTCAGGACTCGGATTCGGCTGTGGCGGGAAAAACGGTGGTGTTTACCGGGACGCTCTCATTGATGGGGCGTAATGAGGCTAAGACCCGGGCTGAGCAACTAGGCGCGAAGGTGGCCTCAGCAGTTTCGCAAAAAACAGACTACGTGATTGCTGGCGTGGATGCCGGATCAAAACTGACCAAGGCCCGTGAACTCGGTGTGAAAGTCTTGAGTGAAGAGGAATGGCTGGCGCTGATTGGCTGATGTGTGAAGGGTTGGTATTACCCGTTAGCGCCGCATGGCCGCTACTTGTTTTTTAATATCGCGCAGACGATCCATGGCTTCTTCGACTTCTTTGGGATAGTCGCGGCGTTCAACAAATTCACCACCACCGGTATTGCGGGTCATCGCCAGCTCGAGAGCGCGTACCAGCGCCTCAGCGATACTGACATCTTCCTGCTCAATGGCCAGCTCCAGTGCATAAAGAATGCGGTCACTTAGGCGGACACGCTTGGCATCGAATTCTTCACCGGCAGCTTTTTTCATAATTCATAACCTCTGTTCAGACCTATTCTGCCCTGAGTCTAGAACGGTTTCAACTGTCCGCGTACGGCATTCCGCGTTAATAATTCTTCCAAGGCGTTGAGCAACGGCAGGCGCATGGTATCGGCCTCCATCAGGATTTCGTGACGTGCGCCGGGAATTTCCAGCAGATGGGCGTTAGGCAGAAACTTTGCGGCTTTGCTTGTGGCTTTGTTATCAACGAGTGCGTCTTTTTCAGCGGTCACCAGCAGCAACGGTGTATGAATCGCCTGTAAAATCTGAGGCTGGGTCAGGAAGGCACAGGATTTTTCAGCCTCATGCAGCCAGCGGAAGGTGGGGCTGCCGACTTGCAAAGAAGGGTCATGCAAACACCACTGGTTATGGACCTGATCGCGGAGGGGATCAGATGAGAAAATATTGTGTCCGGGACGGGCGCGGGCTTCGTGGGTCCAGTCAGAGCCGCCAAAAACATAGGCATTGCCAGCACATTCATTGAGGGCCGCCGTTAGCATCAGCCTGAGCGGGCGGGGAATGATCCGCGTATCCTTAATCCCGAGCATCGGTGAACACAGCGCGGCGCAGGCAAAGGTATCAGGATGGCGGTAGAGATAGCGCAGGCCAACATGGGCACCCATTGAATGGCCCAGCAGCACCAGCGGAATACGACCGACATCAGGATGTACTGCCGAGTGTTTGACGTATTCCATGATAAAATAATGCAGGTCGGATACATCATCATCAAAACTGGTGGCGTGTCTTTTGTGCGGATGGTTGTTGAGGTGGCGGTCTGATTTGCCCTGACCCTGCCAGTCGATCACCCACAGGCTCAAATTGCGCTTGAGTAAATCATGCGCGAGTTCAAAGTATTTTTCACCAAACTCGCTTAAGCCCGGTGCCACGATCACCACGGCATCGGGAATACGGCTGGCTGGTGCTACGGTGCCGAAGCGGATTTTGCGACCCTGAGGGTTGGTGAATCTATGCCAGCGCCAGCCCTCTGGCGGCAAGAAACGGGGCTCAAGGTTTGGAGGTGGCGAGGTCTCGATCATGACGGCCATGATAGTATGGCTCGGGCGGGGAGACCAGTCTAAATTAGCCGTTCAATGCCAATTTTGCCGTTGTTTCAATCAGATGGCTACGAATATCATCGGTTTCAAATGGGGTCTCATGACGGCTGCTGACATAATGGATGTGCCGTACCTGTTTCAGATGCGGCATGATGCGGATGGTTTGCAGGTTATCGGTCACATGATCCTGACCAGCGGTGGCAATGGTCACGGGCCCGACCTGTGCCAGCCAGCGTGGGTCACGGACCACCATTATGGCTCGGCAGGCTTCTTGTATCCAGCCGATGGTTGGATCGCCTGCGCGCAGATAGGGGTAGTTCTGCGGAAAATAATCATGCAGTTTCATGCGCTCTGGATGACTGGAGTAAGAATTTTGTGGCATCCAGCCTGCAGTGCCGCGCAGGCGCCAGCCTTGCCCCTTGGGAATATACGCTTCGGCGATGGCGCGTGGTAGAGTGAGGCGTGCCAGTTTTTCTTCACGATTGCGGATCAGCGGCTGCATCATTCCGAACAAGGGTGCATTGAGAAACGGTTGGGTGAAGAGGTCGGGGCGGTCATGATAGGCCATCAATGCAATTAATCCGCCTGTGGAATGACCCAGCAAGGTGACCTTGTGATCGCGGGGCAGAATGCTTTCAGCAAACTGGATCAGGTCGGCTACATCATGATGGAATCCTTGCGAATGAATTTTAAATCGCTCTTTGAGGAAGCGACCGGAGTGCCCCTGCCCCATCCGGTCATAAACGGCAAAGCGCAGGGCCTGACGGTTGAAGTCACGGGCAAGTTCATAGGTTTTGGGCAGAGGTTCATTCAACCCTTCGACATAGACCACTTGCCCTTGGATGGGACCAGAAGGATTGGCGCAGGCAAAGCGTAAGGCCTGTCCGCGCTGATTGCGGAAGCTGCCGAGTCGCCAATTATCGGGTGGCGTAGTCAGGCGCGTGGCCCATTCTGTGCTGATGCTTATGTTGGTCATGATTTTTTATATTATGGCAACAATACAGAAGCTCTGACGGCGCTGCAAGGGTTAAGACAATGAAGGCCGTTTTATGCCTAACTGATTGACAAGTATGGATGATTTTCTATCCAGAAAAATTGGCGGTGCGGCTGTACGTGGGGCAACACGGTCAAGAAAGTCGCGGACATAGTCCGTCCATTCAGTGTTGTTCTTGTCATTGTCATGCCAGAGATTATGGTCGGCAAAATGCATCTTGGCCAGTTCTGCCCGGGGCATAAGGCGGGCGGCGCGGGCATGGGCCCCGGTATCGACTAATTCTTCCAGCACGCCGGCGCTACCGATTAATGTCGGGGTATGGATGGATTGCAGGAAGCTACGGCGTAAGGTCGGCATGAGCGTGATATAAGCGGCCCGCACCCAACCGAAAGTCGGGCGGTCGCGATAGCGGTCGGGGTGCAGCTCTTTAATCATTTGTTTGACCGCGCCGCGGTAATTGACTTGGCCCAAGGCTATAGTCGTCAGGCTTTCGCTAGTTTTTTTAACCCGGTCAAGGATACGGCTGTAGCCTGCGGCCGGGGTTTCCACATCCTTGAGTCCCATGGTGCAGGCAAGACTGAAAATACCGCGTATTAGGGGTCGGAAGATGGCAGGCAAGCCCATTCGGTAGATATCAAACATTGGCGAACTCATGATAGCGCCTTGAAAAACCTCCGGGTGTTTGTGCAGGTAAATCAGGCCGCTATGGCCACTCAGGGAGTGATTGCTCATGATCAGGGGTTTGTCTGGTGTCGGCTTGACCACATTCTTGATAAAACAATCCAGATCATTGACGTGGCGAATCGTATCCTTGGGGCTGGGGTTATGGTTGGGGTTCTTTCCATCCGAGAGGCCATACCCAGACAGATCATAGGCCCAAACATCAAAACCCTGATGCTGGTACCAGCAAATCGTTTCATAATAGAGATCGAGGCTTTCGCCGGCACCATGACGGTGGATGATGGTGCCGCGCGTTCGTCCCGTCTGGGCCGGGGCATGGGCATAACGCAGGAATTCGCCACGATCATTGGTAAAAAAATGATCGCCGCTCCACTCCTCGGGCACAGTGGTGGCCCGTTTGAAATGCTCACGCAGTTTACTCAAGTCCATCGGTGAAACCCTGTCAGGTTCATAGTATCAATCTGAAGAGACTGATTTTTTTTAGGATACTAACACAGGGCTTTTGAAAGAGGAAATTTGCATACCGTGGTGCAGCAGTTTGCCTACCCCTATAGTCTGTAAAAAAGATTGACCCTGGAAAGCCGTGTCTGGTAGTGATTATCGAAATTATATGTATGGGTAAAGGATGCCATGATGAGCCGTTTTTCTCAAAATGCTGGTTATAGCCGCAAACAACTGGTCGGCCTGGGTTTGGCGGGATTGTTTGCGGTTGTGGCTGGGGTTGGTGTCGCAATACACCGCGAGCGCCTTGATGTTGAGGGGTGGTTTTTATCCCCGGAAGCCAAACTGAAACGTGATTATGACCGTGATGTTGTCCCAGCGATGCGTGATCTGGCCCTGAACCTGTGTGGCAATAAGGATGCTGCCACTCATGGCACTCTCGCGGCGAAATTCATCTTTGATAGCAACGTGCATGATGATGTCCGGGCTGCGTTGAAAGCCAAACGTGTTGATCCCCGTCACTTTAGCGATAGCGAAAATCCTGAAGGTGAAGGATATCTCTCGGTCGTTGAAGCGCACAAGTTAACGCGCTACCTGCTGGATAAGAACATCGTCACCATGGCTGAACCTGATTTGTATGAGGGCCAAATTCAAGCTGATTACATGTATAACGGCACAGGTGGCGGCATTTTGACATTCTACTATGATGAACCGCGACCCGGTACTACAGGGGACTCGATCAAGGTGCCTATGTCAAAAGCTGTGCAGGAATTTTTGCAGAACATGATGGCCGGACAATACACTGAGATTGGCCGTTATCAGGTGGTGAAGGCGCCAGAGACTACCGAGGGCTGGAAAATCAAAGTGACGCCGATCGTGATGGATGGCCCGGCGGCCCCGGTGCGTCTGCGCCCGCCGGAACCTGTCCGCTAATCAATGTTCTAAGGCCTTAATGTTCCAAAGCCTTGACGATATCTTCGGTCATTTTCTTGGCATCGCCCAGCAACATCATGGTGTTGTCGGCAAAGAACAGCGGGTTATCGATCCCTGCATAACCTGAACCCATCGAACGCTTGACGAAGAGGACGGTTTTAGCTTTCTCGACATCAAGGATAGGCATGCCGTAAATGGGCGATGACGGATCGTTTTTGGCTGAGGGGTTCGTTATGTCGTTGGCGCCAATGACATAAACCACATCGGTCATGGCAAAATCACGGTTGATATCTTCCAATTCTAACACATCGTCATAGGGCACGTTGGCTTCGGCCAGCAGCACATTCATGTGGCCGGGCATGCGGCCCGCGACCGGGTGAATGGCATAACGGACTTTGACGCCTTCCTTTTTTAGCACGTCGGCGGCTTCGCGCAGTGCGTGCTGGGCTTGGGCCACGGCCATGCCATATCCCGGCACAATAATCACGCTGGCGGCATTCTTCAGGATATAGGCAGCATCCTCGGCCGAGCCAATCTTGGCGCTGCGATCGCCCATGCTGGTGGCTGGTCCTGCCGCCTGCTCCCCGCCAAAGCCGCCGAGAATAACGTTCATGAAGGAGCGGTTCATGCCTTTGCACATGA
>JAMPXY010000094.1 GCA_023700945.1 Alphaproteobacteria bacterium
CGCTCACGATTGCCAGTGCCTGGGATAATGCTACGGTTTATGCTGATGTTGAGATTGCCCTGACGGATGTCTCTGAAATTGAGGATTTTGATTTCCAGTCAGGGGATGGTGGCAGCACTACCGTGCAGTTGCCTAAATCAACCGAGCGTGAATTGACAACGCAAATTCGTGTTCGCCCTGGAGATTCGGTGTTGATTGCTGGGTTAGTGCGTGAATCTGACTCTTATGATAAGAAGGGTGTCGGCTTTATGAAGCCGTTTATTCCGACCAGTCGCACGGTCACAACGCAGAATCTTGAGCTGGTGTTTCTCTTGCGGCCAAGGGTGATTGTGTACACCAGCCCGACCGAGGGGGAGCACTATAACTCAATCCGTTCATACGGCTCCAAGGTGCCCCTGGTCTCCTCGGTTGATGTGCAGCCTTATGAGGGGCAGAACGTCAGCCCGCCAATATCTGTAATGCCGTTGCCTGAGATGCCAACGGTCACGGGTGCGCCTGTGCCGTTGGGTTCGGTGTCTCCGGATCTGATGGATCCGTCGGGAGGGTGATTTAAAGGCCATGATGAAAAATTTACTGCGCATAGTTATGTTTTTAGGGGCGATGAGTCTGGGGGGTATGGCTCCTCTCTCTTCGGCTATGGCGCAATCTGCTTTTGGTGATCCACCCTCACGGGGCGGCTCGGGTCAATCCAGCAGCGGGGGGGGTGATCTGGTGCCGGTGCAGGCGGTCATTGATGGTGGCCAGATTTCGGTTGGAGCGTCATCGCAGGTTGTGGTTTTGTTTCGTAACGATAGTGGTCGTCCTTTGCAAGCCGGGGCGATTCAGCTTTATCCTTCTTCAACAGTATCTGCCAGTGTGGCTTTGAATAACTGTAATCAGGAAGAATTGGCGGCTGGTGCGGTTTGTGCGGTCTCGGTCTCGGTCAAGGGGTTGCAGGCTGGAAGCTGGCGGGTTGAGATGCTGATGCGTCATAGCGGTCGTGCACGACTGGTAACAGGCACCTTGTCTGGTACGGTTTCGGCGGCGGATGCGGGCAAAAAAGAATTTATCAGTGATGTGGAGGCAATCCCGACAGAGCTTGATTTTGGTGATCTTGAGTCAGCACAATCTGTGGTTCGTGGTGTTGTGCTGCGGAATATCACCTCGGAGCCCGTTGATATCAATGCTATCTATATTGAAGCGGCAGCGCAGTCTGGTTATTCCTTACGTACCGATTGCTCACGCTTGATGCCGGGGCAGGCCTGTATTGTTACTGTGACATGGTCGCCGATTTTGGAAGGGCAGGCCAGTGGCATCTTGCTGATAGAGCATAATGGTCCGACATCCGTGGCCAGCGTCAAGCTGGATGGTGAGTTCAAACCCAAAGAGACTTTGCAGGCCAAACCATTTCCACGTCCGGTGCCAGGCAAGGGTTTGCTGGTGGCTTCCCAAGAGAAAGTTGATTTTGGTTCAGGTGTGGCGACGACATCCTCGATCACAGTATCTTTGGTTAATATTGGCGATGCCCCTCTGATATTGGGGGATGTCAGTATGGCTAGCGGCGATAACGGTATCAGCATCAGTAAAAAAGGTTGTGCGCCTAAAACAGTCCTTGAGCCAGTTGAAGCTTGCCCGCTGACCCTGACGTGGTCACCAGTGCGTGAGGGGGCAGTGCTGGACGATGTGCAAATTTCTCATAATGGTACCCGTGGCGTTTTAGTGTTGCCTGTTCGTGGCACCTCCACTGCCATCATCAGTCAGGACTCCAAGGCTGTACGGATTTCCAGTAAGACCAGCACCGCTTCGCTCGAGCCGGGGGAGGCTGTTGCAGGAGGCGATCAGGAAGTCGTAATTATTCGTGATGATAGCGTAGATCCGGCAAGTGTTTTGGATGGATTTGTCGTAACCTCTCATTCGTCAAAGCGTGCGATTATTTCAGGCCCCGGCGGCAGCCGGATCGTTTATGACGGTGAACAGGTCGTGATTGGTGGGTTCTTATGGAATGTCAATATTCGCTCCAGCGGCGTTGAATTCCGCAGTGGCGATGACAAAGTTTTACTGTTATTTGATCGTTCTTTATCATCTGTTAACCGTGTTACGGGACAATCGGGGGGTGGGTCTGCGGGCTCGGCTGGTTCCTCTGGTGCCAGCACGGCTTCGTCGACCGCCACCGGTACCAACTAATTCTTGAACAGGAACGCCCTGTTTCCCATATGACAGATCAGGATCTACCACCAGCCCCTCCCGAGGGCTCCGGACCAGAAATGACAGAGGCGGCCGAGCGCGGTGCCTCTGATCGTCGTCAGGCGCCCGGTACACCGCCGGGTGGTTTCGAACGCCGCCAATGGGGTGACCGCCGCCGCCGGAACGCCGAAGGGCGTGAACGTTATCTCGATATGGTGCAACGGGAACGCGCTGCGCTGCTGGAGCAGGGGGTCAGTCGATCAACTGAGCAGCTTTTGGATATGGCAGGGGTCAGCGGTGCTTCTGAACATGAAGAAGAAGGCATTCGCGACCGCGCCACAGGAGATCTGTTGCGGTCGGTCTTGCCAGTGCAGGCATGGCTGCCGTTGTCGATCCATTTAATTGGATTGCAAGACGGTGTCATGAAAATTGCTCCGCTGCACGAGGTGAATGACCGCCAGATCAAGACATTGTTGTCGACGGCTAATCGTTGCGGCTTTGCCGTACAGCGTATTGATATCGAAATGTGGGATCGCGCCGAGCTGATCCAAACCTTGCGCCGGGTTCATGATTTGTCGGCCGATCGTTGTGAAAAGACACTGGCGCAATGGCTTTCTGATATTGATAACGGCCTGCTGCTTAATCAGTTTCAGCGCGATATGCTGGCTGAAGCACTGCAGATGCGCGCATCGGATATTCACTTGCTGCAGGATAACAGTCCCGACACGCCGAACTGGATCAAGTACAGGATTGATGGCGACTTGGTACCAATGCACTTGCTCTCAGCTGATGCAATGGCGCGTCTGACGACATTGCTTAAGCGTGATGCCGGTTTGAATTTCGGTGATAAGACCACGCCGAAAGACGGTCGTTTCGGTTTTACCTGGCAGGGTCGTCAGATTGACGTTCGTGTTGCCGCTGGCCCGCATTCACAAGAAGGTGAGAAGCTGACGCTGCGTTTGCTTGACCGGGCCTCACTCAAGGGATTTGAGGAATTATTTCGCCGCCATCCTGATGTGGCGGATTACCTGTCACGACTTCTTGCTCCTGAAATCAAGGGCGGTGGCGGTATGATCATTCTATCTGGTCCTACTGGTTCTGGTAAAACCACCACTTTGTACGCTTGTGTGCAGCAGATTGATCGCAGACGTAAACACGTATTGACGATTGAAGATCCGATTGAATATGAACTGCGCTACGCGACGCAGTGGCAGGTGCGCCCGGGGATGCCGGGGGGGTCGTTTGGTGACCTGATCCGGGCGGCCATGCGTCACGATCCTGATTACATCATTATCGGTGAGATGCGCGACGGCGATACGGTGGAAACCTCATTGCGCGCGGCTGAATCCGGCCATACCGTGATTTCTACCATTCACGCCGATACCTCGTTGCAGACATTCGAGCGGCTGCGCTCCCTGATGCCGCACGAGCGCGAACGTTCCTCGACTTATACGTTATCACAGCAGGTTAAGGCGATCCTCAATCAGCGTCTGGTAAGAACACTGTGTCAGGGTTGTGCTCATAAAACAAAGGCGGATCGTTACCTTGATGTGGATGAGATTCGTCAGCTCGGGATTACCGCCGAAACCGATATACGAACCCATAATATTACCGGGTGTGATTTATGTAATCGTACCGGTATTCAGGGGCGAACCTTGCTGTTGGATGCCATAATGATCACCCTGCCGCCGGGGGCCCGGAACGATATTTATCAGGCGCTGATGTCGAATGTTAATGATATAATCGGGCATAAGGGCGTGATCATGCACACACGTCGCGAGGGCTTGATTGATCTGGTGATGAGCGGTCTGGTTGATCCCAAATCGGCCATGACCTATCTGGAAGAATGACCTGATAAAGGGGTTTGACGATGCAGCAATGGGTGGCAGAAGTCGCCTATGATACTCACTCAGGTCCCAAGCGGGCCATGGAATCCTATTATCTGCCCACTATTGATGATGTACGGGCGCAAATTATCAAAAATGGCGGTTATCCGCTCTGGATAAGGCCGCATGAACGTTCACAAATTGAGCGAATTCTGGCGCGGTCAAGCTGGTGGCAGGTGCAACTTTTGCGCGGGATCCAGTTTCGTTCGACGTCGACATCTCCCGGGGTGGCGCTGTGGAAGATCATTCAGGCCGAAACCAGTCCGATGCGCCAGAACATCCTCTCCCCGGCGCGTGAGGCGTTGGCACGGGGGATGGGGGTGATCGATGCTCTAAAGGCCTTGCGTATATTTGATCACAGTACAATTGCCATTTTGGCGGCGAGTGAGCGCGCCAACAAATTGCAGGAAGGCATTCCGCATGCTATCCACTCGATCACTCAGAAAAAGAAAAACTCCCGGGCAATAGCCGGGACCATGTCGTGGTTGGCGTTTGACGTAATTACGATTGTGCAGTCTTTGTTCTGGGGTAAGGGGATGATCCTGAAATGGTTTCGTGATAACCCGCCGACCGACCCGGCTGAACTTGAAAAGTACACGACTGTGGTCAGTCGTCTGGAATTGACTTGGGATGTGCTGATTTACCTGTCTTTTGCCACTGGCGCCTTTCTGGCTTGGACGGTGGCGTCCTTCTGGCTTAACAAGGGCAAGGATGATTGGCCTACCGCCCGGGTAGTACGGAAAATACCGTTGGTGGGTGGGTATTTGCGCGATCTTGGCTTTTCAGATTCGATGATGGCGGCAGCCCGGATGATGCGGGGTCTTGTGCCGATCAACGATACGCTTAAGCAATCCTCGGGAGCGACGACTGTGCCTGAGGTCAGTGCTTACTGGCAAAATGCCAGCAAGGAGCTTGAGCGCGGAGTTTTGTTAGGCTCGGCCCTTGACCGGGCGCCTTTGACCCGTAATGAGCGTCTTGAACTCGCAAGCTTGTCTGACATGGGACAAGTTGCTACAGTGTTAGAGTCTATTGCGGAAATGCGTCAGGCAGCCGCCAAGACAAAACATTCCCTGATCGTCTGGGTGGCCTTTGGTCTCACAGGCGTCTTTCTCACTATCGCGTTTGGTAGTGCCATCTATGCGTTAACCGTGATGAACATGAGTATGGACAGCATGATGGGTGGACTTATGGAAGGAGCTATTTAGCGTGGCCCTTTCATTCAAGGACAACCCGTTTGCCAGAAAGAAAGATTCGGCCCCCTCGTTTGGGGCAGAAGAAATTGCTTCTGATTCATCGTCAGCGGGTACAGGGCGGGCGCAACTAAAACCGGGGATCGCCGAATATATCGCTGGGGAAACACGTGAGTTCAAAGCCAATTTAAAGCCCTATCTGCCGGGCGATTTGGTTGGTGGGTCTATTCCGCATATCCCGGGAACAGAGGATGAAGCTGTGTGGAATGCGGCTTCGCAGGCGTGTAGCACAGAAAAAGTTCATTACTGTTATTCGGTGGATCAGGGTCGTTTGTGGTATCTCGCATGCCCTTCGAGTTCTCTGGCATCCAATCCGGATAGTTGGTGTCCGCTTGCGGCAGCACTACCTGGCCACAGCGAATATTGGGATCGTCAGACTGTCTATATTTATGAACAGGAAGGGGCAGCCTCAGCGTTGCGTTGGGATCCTGAGACTGGACGGATGCAGGTGTTTCTCGGCGCTTCGCGCACCCTGTTGCCACGTATTCAAAGCATGGATGCCAATTTTGTCACGGTTAACCCCGAGGTTGCACAGATGGTCCCGTGGCGTAATCGGGCCTTGCGTACAGAGCTGCTTTCTCGCGCCAGCGCCCGGTCGTTGCTGTTGTTTGGGTTGTTGTTGAATGCCGCTATTATCGCTGTATTGATCTTTAGTTATGTGAACACAAACTTTGTTAAGCGCGATCTGGATACGGTTAAACGCGATACTGAAGAGGCCTCAATGAAGCTGATGTTGAATGCAGCCAATGCCTTGCAGTCTGATGCGATCAAGCACATGGTCCGGGTGCAGGATTTGCTTGATTCATTGCAGTCAGTGGATGGCACATTGGTGCGCTATGAAGTCAATAAAGGCAAGACGGAGTGGGAGGCACTGCTCCCGACATCCTTCCAGGGCGGGGTGGGAACCATCAAAGGCGATGTTCAGCCCGGTATCGAGAAAGATGGGCGTGTACGGATCAAGGGTAAAAACTAATTTTCATATTTATTAATAAGGTTATCATCTTGATAAATATAAAAAATACCTTTTTGCCTTGGGCTGTACTTTAGAGTGTATTAAACTTTTGACGTTAGTATTAAGAATTAGGCACCGGTTACAAGGTACCGTTCACGGCAAGATACAGTTCGGATTCTTTAGGAGATTGTTTTGGATTTTAAATCCATAAACTGGAACGCGGCTATCAAGAAGCTGACAGGCCCCCAGTCCAGCCATGATTTGAATGTTTTCCTTGAAAACCTGCCACAGACTGCGGGCCATACTGTGCTGATTGCCGCCGGGATTGCCTGGGCCTCAGCTGCAGCCGCAGGTCTTTTTACGACAGTGCAAATTCAAGGTTTGATGGAAATGCGGGCTACCCTAAGCGAGGCACAGGCCTTGCGACCGATTGTGCCGATTATCCGTGATGTGCCGGTACCGCCGACGGATGTAGCTGAATTTACCAAAGATCTGACAAAAATTTACCCTGACCTGATCGTTAAGGCTTCAGGCAGCGCCATCCAGATTTCAGCCAAAACCACCGCCAATTTTGGGCAATTCCGTGAAGCGGTCAGCCATGTCCAGAACGGGGGGTCGGGCTGGCGCGTGTCGGTGGATCGTTTATGCGTCGGACGTGAATGTCCGACGGACAAGCTGGCTGTTTTATTGAAAATTAACAGGGTTTCGGTGGACAAACCGCAATAAGGGTTTGTTTGTTGTAAAACCATGTTAAAATCGCGGTTTAATAGGATGTTATAAGGAAAACGGAGATACCGATGAATGAATTTTCAACCACAGAGGTGCGGAGTAGTGAGCAGGGGAACGTCCTGTTCCTGATCTTGATCGCTGTGGCCTTGTTTGCGGCGCTCTCTTATGCGGTGACACAGTCAACGCGCTCTGGCGGGGGAGCTTCCGATAACGAGACCGGCCTGATTAATTCTGCACAGTTGACTCAGTATCCAGCAGGCGTGCGTACCGCTGTAGTGCGAATGATCATTGGTGGTACCGATGTGAACAGTATTGAATTTAATCCACCCTCCAATTTTCAGGCCTCCAGCACAAGCGTTGGTGTTTTTCACCCTACGGCGGGTGGGGCCACCTATGCGACGGCTCCCGTTGAGATTATGGATCCGGCGGATGGTAACACTGGCGGGGCCTGGACGTTCAATGCTGAAAACCAGATCAATTTTATCGGCACCAGCGATGGCGGTGGCCCAACCCCGGCGACGGCAGAGGTGATTGCCTTCTTACCGGGGATTACGCAGAGTGTTTGTCAGCGTATAAATACTGAATTGGGCTTGCCTGCTAACTCGCCGACTGAGAGCGGTGTTGATATTACGACCTTGATGGATGACGCCAACCCTGGCATCTGTGATCCGACCTGTAATGGTGGCACGATTGGTGGTGATGTTACTACCCTCGATGGTCAGCCTTATGGTTGTTTCCAGCAACCTGCAGGCACGTATATCTATTATCACGTGCTGGTCGAACGTTAGGTGTTTAGA
>JAMPXY010000095.1 GCA_023700945.1 Alphaproteobacteria bacterium
ATCAAGCTGAGCCATGCCAAACTTCCGGCAGGTGCCAAGCCAGTGGACGATAGCCCGGAATTTGCTCTGGCTTCGATCACGGCTCCTAAAACGTCGAAAGCGGATGAGGCAGCAGCAGCGACAGCAGCAGCAACTTCCGCAGCAGCAGCGGCGGCTAAAGCTGCACCAGCTGCAGGCGGTAAGGCTGCTCCGGCAGCGGCGGCAAAGGCTCCGGCTGCGAAGAAGTAATCGCGGTCCTCTTTTACCTAAAAAGACAGGCACAGGGGCCGGAGAAATCTTCCGCCCCTGTGTTTTCATTAAAGTGATCATGTTTGGTTTTCTGAAAAAGGATTTCGGGCCCATGTGGCTTCTGGTGGGATTGGGAAACCCCGGCGACAAGTACGCGCATAACCGTCATAACATCGGATTTATGGCGGTGGATGCGATTGCTGAGGCGCATGGTTTTCCGGCGTTCAAAAAGAAGTTTCAGGGTTTGGTCAGTGAAGGGGTGATCGGTGGAGAAAAAATTATCCTGCTGAAGCCGCAAACTTACATGAATAATTCAGGCCAATCCGTTGGAGAAGCTGCTAAATTTTATAAAATACCGCTGGAGCGGATTGTGGCCTTTCATGATGAGCTCGATTTGATGGCTGGTAAAATCCGCACCAAAAAGGGCGGCGGCAATGCCGGACATAACGGTTTAAGGTCTATGGATAGTCATTTGAATTCTAATGATTATTGGCGTGTTCGTCTGGGGATCGGCCACCCCGGCGATAAGGCCATGGTACACAATCATGTTTTGAGTGATTTCTCAAAATCAGAGTCTAATTGGTTGAAATCATTGATAGAAGCGATTGGCACACAAGCGCCGCTGCTGGTGCAGGGTAAAGATAACGAGTTTATGAGCAAGGTTGCTCAATCTGTAGATGTGAAGGAGTAAATTATGGGATTTAATTGCGGGATCGTCGGCTTGCCGAATGTGGGGAAATCAACTCTGTTTAACGCCCTGACTGCGACAGCGGCGGCGCAGGCGGCCAATTTCCCGTTCTGCACGATCGAACCCAACGTCGGACGCGTGGCGCTGCCTGATGCCCGGCTCGATATGATCGCCAAACTGGGCGGCTCGGCCAAGATTGTCCCGACTCAGCTTGAATTCGTTGATATCGCCGGATTGGTCAAGGGCGCATCCAAGGGCGAGGGGCTGGGCAACCAGTTTCTGGCCAATATCCGCGAAACCGATGCCATCATCCATGTTTTGCGTTGTTTCGATGACCCCAACATCATCCATGTCATGGGCTCGGTCGATCCGGTGCGTGATGCCGAGATCGTGGAAACCGAACTGATGCTGGCCGACATGGACTCGGTCGAGCGCCAGATCAAGACGGTCGAAAAGAAAGCCAAATCCGGTGAAAAAGAAGCCAAAATCCAGCTGGGTCTTCTGGAAAAAGTGAAGGTGGCGCTCGAGGCCGGTAAACCCGCCCGCACGGTCGAGGTTGCCGATGACGAGAAGAAGCTGTTCAAGATGATGGCGCTGATGTCATCGAAGCCGGTGCTTTATGTTTTGAACGTCACGGAAGACGATGCCGCCACCGGCAATGAATGGACCAAGAAGGCCGAAGAGATGGCCAAGGCACAGGGCGCGGGCAGCGTCATCATTACCGCCTCGATTGAATCGGAGATTGCCCAGCTGGGTACTGAAGAAGAAAAGAAAGAATTTCTGGAAACCATCGGCCTGACCGAACCGGGCCTGAACAAGATCATCCGTGAAGGTTACAAACTGCTGGGTCTGCAAACTTACTTCACCGTCGGCCCGAAAGAGGCGCGGGCGTGGACGGTGCGCAAGGGTGCCAAAGGCCCGGAAGCCGCAGGCGTCATCCATACCGATTTTGAACGCGGCTATATCCGCGCCGAAGTGATCGCCTATGATGATTTCGTGGCGCTGGGTGGGGAGCAACAAGCGAAAGATGCCGGGAAGATGCGGCAAGAGGGGAAAGAGTACCTCGTGCATGATGGGGATATTATGCTGTTCAGGTTTAATGTCTAATCCGGTTGTTGTACAAAACTCAACCGGAGGTCGGGGCGATGAGGGCTAATTGTAAAAAGATAGCACTTTTAGTGGGCGGGCTTGCCATTTTTGGAATGGCAGGATTTTCCGTCTGCTGCTTCGCGCAGAATGTTCAGGTTCAAACACCTATTCAGAGAGTCTGTGAAAGCCCGTTTGGCCCGGCTTCACCGCTCTTTGAAGACGTAAAACAAATTTATCTGCTGTGGCATTTCAATGCGGAGCAACCGGAATTGTTATCAGAATCGTTACGCGAGGAAGCGCTCAAAAAAGAAGTGCTTGCCTATATGCAGATTTATTTGACGCCTTGTTCCAAGAGTAAAGAAATAAAAATCATGGATTGGGATGATAACAGCGTTATGGCTGATCGGGGGAATTTGATTTCTTATGTATTTGTAGGTCAAACGGGGGAAAGGGTTCGTGATAAAGATGGAAAAAGTAAAGTTAACTACAGCAATGAATTAGCTATTAGGCCCGGATTTTATAGGGCTGGTTCGGCCATGAGTCCGAGTGACCTTTTTGCTAACTCAAGAAATTTATGGATGGTTAGTGGCAGTGAGTTGGACGTTAAACAGAAAATACACAACATCTTATCTTCTGGATTATCAGTAAAGGGAACGCCGCACAGTGTCATCGAATGAATATGCTTATGTTGTATTTTTTGTTTTAATGTCAAATTTAAAAAATATCTATGTCTTTTGTAATTGATGCGCAAATTTTGAACATCCCCAAAGCCGAACTGCATGTCCATATAGAGGGCACGGTGACGCCGGATATGGCGCGGCGGAAGGCGGGGGAGAATAATATCCGGCTTGATCCGGCGATCTTCAGTGCCGATGGGGCGCGTTATCAGTGGCGGGATTTTTATCATCTGGTGACGGATGTTTATAGCGAGATGGCGCGGGCGATCCGGACGCGGCAGGATTATGAAGACATTACCTATGATTACCTGACCCGTTGCGCGGCGGAGGGTTCGATCTATGAGGAACTGATTATCTGGTGTTCGCAAGGGGATGCGGTTGGCCTGTCCTATGCCGACATGGTGGAGGGTATGGCGGCGGCGATTGACCGGGCGGAGACCAATACCGGGATTATAGCACGCCTGAATACGGCGCTGGTGCGGCACCAGCCGTTTGAGAACGTGCGGCGTGAGGCGGAAACTATTGCGGCCTATCCGCACCCTTATATCGTCGGGCTTGATCTGGCGGGGGGCGAGTGTTCCGGCGATATTCCACAATATCAGCCACTGTTCGACCTGATTTTTGCGCGGTTTGGCCGGCCGCTGGGCATGCGTCTGCACGCGGGCGAGGCGGCAGGGCCTGAGAATATACGGGCGGCGCTGGCGCTGCATCCGGCCCCGCTGCGGATTGGTCATGGTGTGCGCTGTATCGAGGATGAGGCGCTGGTGCAAGAACTGGTGGCGCGCAAGGTGGTGTTGGAGATATGCCCGACTAGCAACGTGCTGGCGGGGATTTATAACAGCTATGCGAATCATCCGTTAAGGCGGCTTCAGGATGCCGGGGTACGGATTTGTCTGAACGCTGATGATCCGGGATTGTTTGGCTGTTCGCTGGCCGGGGAATATCAGGTGGCCCGTGATCATTTCGGGTTTAGTGATCATGAACTGATGCAATCGACCCGCACCGCGCTTGCGGCGGCCTTTTGTGATGATCTCACGCGCCAAACATTACTCAGTCAGAGGGCCTTTGTGCCGGGCTTAAGGGATCCTTAAGGGTAAACCTGTCATGCTTGTCCGGTAGTTTGTCGTGATAGCTGCCTATGGTTTCTTTTGGCAAGCAAATGATGACCGTACTTAACCAAACGGCCTCATTTTAACTTTACATCAGAGGCTTTGTGGTCTTGCCAGACTTTTACGCATGGTTCGCAGGGATCGTGCCAATCTTCTATGGGCCGTGCTGGGGCCATGCTCTCTGGGAAGCTACATCAATGTCCTCTGAACAACAATTTGCCATGTCGGCCCATAACATCATGTTCATCACTGATAATCAGGTCGATGCCAAAAAAATTGAAAAGGCCTTCATGGATATCGGGTCGATGGAATGTCTGCTCTTTACCTGTGCGACGGTTGATCAGGCTGTTCAATATATAGACCAGCGCCAGATTGCGATGGAGGTCGTTATTCTCGATCTGCATATAAAGGGCGGCCAAAGTCCGGACACTTTGTGCGCGGACGTCATCGAAAGAATTCCGGGCGTACCGGTGATGGCACTGGATGTTAAGAGCGAGGACAGCACAGTGCAAGCCGCAGCGATCAGGGCTTCGGGTGCAGCCGACTATATGGATAGAACCCAGTTTGACGAACTGGTTTTCAGGATTAAAAAACTTATTAATAATAAAGCTTAAGCGACGGCTTTCGCCGGCTTCTGCCGCACCAGATCGCTGTAGGCTGATTTCAGATGCTCGGTTACCGGGCCGATTGGCAGATTTACAACTTCATCAATCTTTGAGACCGGGGCAATTTCAGCGGCGGTGCCGGTCAGGAAAATTTCCTGCACGTTTTTCAAATCGTCCGGCATCATGTGGGTTTCTTCGACGGAGTAACCGAGGTCACGGGCGAGTTTGATCACCGTCTGGCGGGTGATGCCGTTGAGGAAGCATTCCGGCACCGGGGTTTTGATTTTGCCGTCCTGGACCACGAACAAATTCGCCCCCGAGGCCTCGGCCACCCGCCCATGAACATCCAGCATCAGGGCGTCATCATATCCGGCGCGGTCAGCCTCATGCTTGGCCAGAGTGCCGATCCCGTAAATTCCGGCGCATTTGGCCTGTACGGGCATGGTGCGGGGGTCGCACCGCCGCCATTTTGATGTTTTCAGGGCCAATCCGGCGTTATCACCAGATTTAGGGAAGAAATATTTGGGCCATTCCCACACGGCTATCGCGACATGGGTTTTGCAAGCCTGTGCGGCAATACCCATGGCCTCGGGGCCACGCCACGCCAGCGGGCGGACATAGCCATTATCGATTTTATTGGCATCCATGACCTCACGGCTGAATTCCATGATTTGCTCAGGGGTATAAGGCAGGGGCATATCCAGCATCTCTCCTGAACGCACCAGACGCTCAGAATGCTCTTTTAGTTTAAAAATCTGGCCGTCATAGATGCGCTCGCCTTCAAAAACACTGCCGCCGTAATGCAGACCGTGGGACATGACGTGGACTTTGGCCTCGCGCCAGTCCCACATTTTTCCGTCCATCCAGATCCAGCCATCACGATCATCAAAGGGAAGTCCCGGCGCCGCCATTTTCATATTCCTTAAGAGGGGGTTATGCTTAAAGTTTCCAAAACGAAGTATATGAAGTAAAAAGGAGAAATGCAAAATCTGGCTTTTGTGAACCCCGAAGACTTGCCCCATATTCTGGTTGTCGATGATGACGAGCGGATCAGGAACTTGCTGTTGCGCTATTTGCAGGAAAATGGATTTCTGGTGGTTGCGGCGGCCTCCGCCGGGGAGGCCGATGACATACTGGCGCGGTTTTTGTTTGATGCGTTGGTGGTGGACATTATGATGCCCGGTGAAACCGGACTTTCGTTTACTAAACGCTTTAAAGAATTACACGATACACCGGTTCTCTTACTGACGGCGCTCGGGGAAACCGATGATAAAATCGCCGGGTTCGAGAGCGGGGCTGATGATTATCTTTCCAAGCCGTTTGAGCCGCGAGAACTGGTGTTGCGGTTGCAGGCCATTTTGCGCCGCCGTCCGCGTCCGGAGACACTCAAAAATTTTCGGGTGGGGCGCTGGCAATATGATGAGGCCGTCAACGAATTGCAGGACGGCGAGGATATTATTCGCCTGACCACGGTTGAGGGAAATTTGTTGCGGGCGCTGGCCAGTCGTGCCGGGGAAGTGATTAGCCGTGAAGATCTGGCGGCGTTGTGCGATCTCGATGCCGGGGAGCGCACCATCGATGTGCAAGTCACCCGTCTGCGCCGCAAGCTGGAAGATGACGTTAAACGCCCGCGCTGCCTGCAAACGGTACGTGGGCGAGGGTACATGCTGCGGATTGAAAGCGAGTAAATTGGGATGAGTCTAAAAAGTCGTTTCAAGAAACTCTTGCCGCGCACGATTTTCGGGCGCTCGCTGCTGATCCTGATTATGCCAATATTGTTATTACAGGCGATTACCACCTATATTTTCTTTGACCGCCATTGGGAAAAAATGACCAGCCGTCTGGCTTTTGCCGTAGCGGGTGAAGTTGCGACTATGGCTGAGGTGCTGGAGGGTGAAGGTGGACAAACGCAAATAGACGGCCTGGCCCGTTATGCCGCGCAAAACCTTGATCTGCTGATCAGTTATGTGCCGGGGGCGGGGCTTGAAGATTACCAGATGACCAATAGTCAGGTTGATTGGCGACGCCAGATGGTGATGGACGTGCTGTCGGCTGAACTTAAGGCCAAGGTACGGCGTCCCTTTGCAATTATTATCGACACCGATGAGAAATGGGTGGACGTCAGGGTTCAGCTGGATAGCGGGGTTCTGCTGGTCAGTCTGCCGCAGCGCCGGCTGTTTTCCTCTTCCAGTTACATTGTTATTTTGTGGATGATCGGCAGTTCGATTATCCTGCTGGCGATTGCTATTTTGTTTATGCGTAACCAGATACGCCCGATCCGGCGTCTGGCGGTGGTGGCCGAGCGGTTGGGGCGCGGGCTTGATATTCCCTCATCTTTCAAGCCCGAGGGGGCATGGGAAGTGCGTCAGGCCTCACGGGCATTTTTGGATATGCATGAGCGGGTCAAGCGCCAGATCACCCAGAGGGCAGCGATGCTGGCGGGGGTATCTCATGATCTGCGCACCCCGCTGACACGGATGCGGCTGCAGTTGGCGATGTTGCCCGAGGGGCCTGATGTCGAGGCGCTCAAGCAGGATGTGTTGGATATGGAGCGTATGATCAATGCCTACCTTGATTTTGCCAAAGGCGAGGGCGGGGAGCAGCCGGTAAGAACGGATTTGCGGGTTATTCTTGACAGGGTGGTGGCAGGCATGAAACGGCAAGGGGCCGACGTGCATCTGGAAATGGATCAGGATTTATCTCTGTTGTTGCGCCCTGTTGCCATGGAGCGGTGTCTGACGAACATAGTAACCAATGCCCGTAAATATGCCCGGCATATCTGGGTGTCGGCTCATCACATTGAGAACGGGGAGCTCGTTGAAATCTGCGTGGATGATGACGGCCCCGGGGTCCCGGAAGATCAACGTGAGGAAGTATTCAAGCCGTTTGTCCGGGTTGATCAATCGCGCAATGCTTCCACCGGCGGTGTTGGGTTAGGGTTGCCGATCGCCCGGGAGGTTGTCCATGCCCATGGCGGCCAAATCTGGCTGGAAACAAGCCCGCACGGTGGAGCGCGGGCTGTGATTCATTTACCAGGCTAGCTTTTTCAGTACAGCTTGCCGCCGTTGGGGACGGGCTTGCTGGGTGCAATCAATGTAACAGCGCCTTGATCGTCAGGAAATCCCAGTACCAGAAATTCCGACATGAATTTACCGATTTGGCGGGGTGGAAAATTGACTACCCCTGCTACTTGCCGCCCTATCAGATTTGCCAGTGTGTAATTGACTGTGATCTGGGCAGATGTTTTTCTTACCCCCAGTTCTGGGCCGAAATCGACCCAGAGCTTGAAGGCAGGTTTTTGGGCTTCAGGGAAATCCTGTG
>JAMPXY010000010.1 GCA_023700945.1 Alphaproteobacteria bacterium
ACCCATGCTCTGACCTGCAATGGTGCTTTGGCAGGTGCTGGTGGTGCGGGCAATGTCCAGTCAAAGGCTTGTTTAATCTGCTCAAGATGGGGGCCAGATGATGTGGCTGCGCTGATCGCCATGGTCAGGGCTATGAAGAAGCGCAAATGATAGGGGTCGCGGGCAGCCATGCCGGGTTTGGGCGTTCCGGCCTCAAACTTATCGCCCCAGCGCGCCCATAAATTAGACATCTGCAGATTCCACAATTCCTTTTCCTGTACGCTGCTGCCAGAGCTAGGGCGGTCACCCAGCTTTTGCGCCGGATTAACAGGGTCACCTAAATTATGATCAAGCCGCTTCAAGGCCTCATCTCGGCTGACAGCTAGCGATCCGGTTTTAAAGCGCCATGGTGAGGCCGCCAGCGCCAGCGTAAAGGCCAGCACCCCAGCCATCCGGCCATAAGGATGAGCCATCCCCCAGACCCCTGCCCAGGAGGCGGATAAAAACAGGGCGGTGACTGACAGCGGGGGTACCACGCGCGGCCATAAACGCTCCCAGAACAAGGCTGTTCGGGCCCGACCCACAGCGCGTGTAAAAGCGGCGGGAAGGCGATCGGGTGAAATCTCGCTGGGTGTGAGGTCAGACAACGTGAAACTACCTGTGTTCTATTTTTATTTATTGTATCTCCCAGCCTTAACATAAAGTGAGACCGGGTGCAAACCCCCCGCACAGCCGGGTGAAAGTAGCTGATTTCTTAAGTTTTTAGGGGGAAAGGGATATTGTCCCCGGCTGATTGAGGAGACGCAAAAAAACTTTCTTGCAAGTTCTGGAAACACCCGCTAACCATTAACATAATCATAAATTTCATGAACAGAGTGAGGTTGCGTAATGTCTCCTGAAGATACTTCGCCTTTGGAAAAATTGGGCCAGTTAGTTGAGTCCGGGGGGCCGCTACAGATGTTCCCGGATGATGAACAGGATGAGAAAATCCTGCAGCAGATGAATATCCGTTTTCTCCACCGTCTGGTCGAGAATACACCGATGACCTCGAAGCTGGCCTACAAAATTTGTTCAGCGGTGGAGCAGGATCAACTGAGCCTGTCTGGCTTGATTGACGTCTTTCCGGCGCGCAGCGCTGAAGACAAGGCGCGCCAGAAACGCGTCAATAAAAAACTCAAAGACATTCGTGCCGAAATCAAACTGCACCAGAACGAAATGGATCAGTTGCGGGAAACCCGCAAGGCCATGCCGGGCGGGACTCCTGACGCCCTTGATGATGCCATTGATGATCATAAGGACGAGATTGATGAGCTTGAAGAAAAGCTTGAGAAGCTCGAAAAATCCAAAGAACATAAACCTATTTACCCGGCGATTACCAAGCCTGCCGATCAGCGCGCCGTACGGCCACAGGATTGGGATGTGATGAAAAAATGGCTCGCGGCTGAAATTAAACGTGAGCCGCTGATTGATGATGAGGGCCTGTTTAGCAACCTTGAAAAATTAAGTGGTTATCTCGACCTCAAGGAAGATGAAAAAAGTCTTCTGACTTTGGCGATTTGCGCCGATGAGGATATTGGCTTGTCGCTATTTATTGATTCACTAGCATCACGCAAGGCTCGTGAAACTTGCGATGTTATGGGGCGGATGCTGGGTTTACCGCGGGCGCGCATTTCAGACATGCTGGAATTAACGGCACCCCTGCCAATGAAAGGGTTGGTTTTTCCAGAGATCGGTTTTGACGAGCATCACGAAGGTGAAGATTCGTATGTGCCGAGTGTTGATCAGATGCTGGTCAAATTATTGCGCCAGCCCGACATGACGATTGAAAAGCTGACATCACGCCTAATTGGTGATCCGGTTACAACCGCCCTTGATTGGGACAAGGATTTTGCTCATCTGGGTGAGCGCGGCGCGCATATGCTCTCTGTTCTCATTGGCGGGATTGCCGCCCGCGATAAAGGTGTCAATATTCTGCTCTGGGGCCTTCCTGATACAGGAAAAACGGAAGCTGTCAAAGCTCTGGCAAAAAAGGCGGGTTTGCAGCTTTATCTAGTCGGGGAACGGGAAGATAGCGGTGATGAACCCTCCCGGCAAACCCGTATTCGGGCGGCTTTATTGGCGCAAGCCCTGTTGGCTGACAAGCAGGATGCCGTGATCTTGTTTGATGAGATGGAGGATTTGCTGCCTTCGGCCAATAACAGCATTTTTGCCCAGCCGGGCGACGATAATAAACCCAGTGGTGCCAGCAAAGTGTTCTTAAACCGCTTGCTGGAAAACAATCTGACCCCGACTCTGTGGACAGCGAATGATCCGGAGCGCTTTCATGCAGCTGTGCGTCGCCGCTTCCGCTATTCGGTCGAGTTTGGCATTCCGCCTGTGGCTGTGCGTCAATCCTTGTGGACGTCGATTGCCGAGCGTCACCAGCTCGACATGAGTGCGGAAGAAGCATTGAAACTTGCCAAAACATATAAAGCGCCACCAGGGATGATCAACACTGCTGTTCGCAATGCGGTGATTTCCGGTGATAAAAAATCTCTGGCTTTGAGTCTGACGGCATCAGCCGAACTGGTTTTTGGTGATCGCCAGACTATTGTCGTCAAAGATCGTGTCCCTGACCATTACGATTTACGGTTGTTGAATGCCCAGATCGAAAAGGCCAGCATGAATATTCAGGACCTAAGCGGCAAGATTAAAGAACTGGGGCATCTTGATTTCAAGATGATCCTGTATGGCCCTTCTGGCACAGGGAAATCAGGATATGCGGCTTATCTTGCACAGGCGCTGGATCTTGAGCCGATGCTGAGGAACGCCTCGGAATTTCTTGACAAGTATCAGGGAGAAACCGAGAAAAAAATTGCCGCCGCCTTTAAAGAGGCTGAGGAAGGACGTAAGCTCTTCATTCTCGATGAGGGTGATATCTATGTACAGGATCGTACCCAGCTCGAGCACCAGTGGCAGATTTCTCAGGTCAATGAGATGCTGACAAGGATTGAGGAGCACCCTTATCCGGTGTTGTTGACGACCAACTTGTATGACAATATCGATCCGGCTGCAAAACGTCGGTTCACTTTTAAAATCCATTGTCAGAACATGACGACCGATCAGGCGCGCCTAGCCTTCCAGATATTTTTTGACAAAGAGGCGCCGTCATCAATCAGCGGTGTGACCCATCTGGCACCGGCTGATTTCTCGGCGGTTAAAAACCAGATGCGTTTCATGGGTGATAATTTGCCTGCTGAACAGATACTCGATTTGCTCAAGACCGAAGCCAAGGAACGTCAGGTGAAAAAACCTTCGGGCTATAGCGGCTCTGAAAACGGTTTTGGGTTCAATCGGCGTGAGCCGGTTAAACCCACGGTGGGCTAAGCTGCCCTAGAAAGTGTTTTCAGGTTGCCTTATTGTGGCTTGAAAACGGGTTTTTTCTTGCCGCCCTCAAGCAGGCGCTGCAGGTAATCACGCTCGGTCTGTGAGCGGTTGGGGTCTTTCAGGAGCTCAAGAATGGCCTCACGACGCTCCCGGCTGAGGTTTTCTGCATCGAGTGGCCCCAAATCCTTGGCGTTTTGTGGCATGCGTCGGCCCAAGGGGTCAGTCATCGGGCCCATATTTTCTCCCTCGCCTTCCCCTTGTCCCGGGCCTTGCCCCTGACCGGGCTGCATCATTTTTTGCATTTGCTGTTGCATCTGCTGGGCGCCTTCGCGCAGAGAGTTGAGGGCATCATTCTGGCTGGGGACGGCTTCCTGCGGGCTGTCATTCTGCAATTGCTGTCCTGCATCGTTCATCGATTTATTGGCATCGTTGAGTTTGCCGGGATCCATACCCTTCTGCTGCATTTTCTTCATCAATTCGTCCAGCTGCTTCTGCAGGTCTTGTTGCTGCTGCCCTTGCTGCTGGGTTTTTTGACGGTCGGCGTTCTGGCGGGCCTGCTCCATCATTTTCTTGATGCGTTCCATCAAATCCTGCTGCTGTTGTTGGCGCTGCTGGTTTTGTTGATCCTGTGACTGGCTATCCTTTTTTTGTGCTTCTTGCTGTTGCTGCTGTCGCTTCATTTCTTCTTCAGCGCGGCGTAGTTCCTGCTGGACGCGCTGCAAACGGCCAAAAATATCCTCGGCCTCTTTCTCTTTCAGAATTTCCTGCTTTTCACGCTTGTCTTTGAGAGTTTTGCCGGTTTCATCAACTTCTGTACCAAGTTGATCCAGACGCTCCACTCGCTTTTTGCTGTCATCCAGCGCCTTCTGCTTTTCTGGGGGCAGGGCTGTTTCGGCCTGTGCCATCAATGGGTATTCAGGGGCCCCCGGCCATCTCAGGCCCGGCTGTGGCCGATAATGCGAATCGTAGCCGGGATAGTAAGTGGGGGGTGATATTTCCCTTTGTTTATCATACTCCTTGCTTCGTTCTTCTCGAATCTGTTCGTTGAGCATTTTTGTCAGTTTTTCAAGCTGCTCAAGAATCTGGGCCATATCCTGGCGGCGTTTTTCGCGTTCTTGCTCGGTTTCGCCCATCAGTTTTTCCTGATCCTTGATCAGCTTGTTTAAATCCTGCTGCATCTGTTGCATTTGCTGCATCTGCTGCATCTGCTGTTGCATCTGCTGCATCTGCTGTTGCAGTTTTTGCCTCATTTGCTGTTGTTGCTGCTGACTCTGCTGATTCTGTTGTTGGTTCTGCTGGGCGTTCTGTGGATTCTGGTCCTGCGATGGATCTTGCTGCTGATTTTTTTGTTGGTCCTGTTTTTGCTGACGCATCATTTCTTGCATCTGCTTCATCATTTCCTGCATTTTTTTGGCAGCTTGTGGGTCGAGCTGCGAGAGCTCTTCCATCATTTTGCGCATCTCTTCCATGCGCTTTTGCATGTCATCGAGATCACGTTTGGCTTGTTCATCTTGTCCTGATTTTGTGGCCTGCTCTTTCATGGCGTCTTTCATTGCCTTGGCAGACTCATCTAGAAGCTTACGCATTTGTTCTTCGGGCGTATTGCGCTGCATGGCTTCGCGCAGGGCGCGTTCCATATCGCGCAGGCGACGTTCGGCCTCCGAGAGGTTATCTTCCTCAAGCCGTAACATGATATCCCACATCATGGCGATGGATTGATCAAGTACGGATTCATCCTTACTAGTGGCCAGAGTTTTCTGAACAGTTTCAAGAGCAGCGCGTGTGGCAGGGTTAACGATCAGGTGACTGTGTTTGTTAACGCCCTCTGACAGATGGCGTGCAATCTCCGGGGCCTTGCGGCCATCGCTGGCCAGAGTTCGGCGCATCTCTACCATGGCGGCTGCCAAAGGATGACGAAACTCCAGTTTGGGCAGGGTGACCTTGCATTTCTCACTCGAAGCTGCTTGCCCCAAAGCATCACGAACATTAATGGAAATTTCTACGGTGCTGCCCGCTAAAACCGGATGGGCGGTCAAGTCGGAAATAGTGAACTTACCCAAACCTTCCTTCAGAACGGTTTGCTGAGCCTTGTGGCAGGCGGCTGTTGCGGGTGTAGCATTGGCAGGGGCGGCATGCAGTGGGGCAGCGCTGAAGAAGGCGGCTGCCACCAGAGAGCTTTGGCCGGCCAGATGCTTTAATTTACGGGTGGTCACACTCATCTTGTTGTCCTGATCTGTCAAAGTCCGAGCTTCATAACCGCAGCTGGAACTTTAGGTTCGAGATTGTAGAGGGCGCGCAGACCCTTGAATAATTCTTCATCAGTGCGTTGCAGAATAAAGTCAAATCCCTTGCGTCGCGCCAGCGTATCTATGGTCTCGATATGGTTTTTGAACTCTTTCTGATAGTGCCGGCGCAGCTGGGGGCTTTCTGCTTTTTCGAAATTTTTCTCACCTTCATTGTTCAGGCCATAAAACAGCGTATCGCCTTTAAAATTGAAATCAATCAGCTGTGGATCGGCGACCATCACCAGCCAGCCGCTAATACCGCTCTGGCGTAAGCGATCAAGTGTCTGCTCAAGTTGGGTCACAGGCATCATGAAATCGCTGAACAATACGGCACAGCTATTATGGACCAGATGGGCGCGAATATGGGGGGTGCCGCTGTTATTATCCGGGATTTCCGCCATTTGGGTGGCTACCCACTCGGCGGCACGGCCTCCTTGAGTTAACCGAGTGCCTTCAAGCAGGCCCACACGTTCGTCATTGCGGGCGATGTGCTTGGCCAGTGCTAGCAGCATAATATCGGCGGCCTGACGCGGGGTATAAGGGGCCTTGCCGGATTCAAAATCCATCGAAGGGCGGCTGTCGCGCCAGAGGTAGAAATGCTGGCGAATTTCGGCTTCCTTTTCAACCACAATCGGTTCATCGCGGCGGGCGGAGAGGCGGGCGTGGATGCGGCGCGGATCATCACCATGGGCAAAGGCACGGGCTTCAAAAAATTCTGTGCCGGGGCCTTTGCGCTTCATCAGGCGCGGTCCATGTAGCGGCAGACCGCGGCTAATACGTTCGATATCGGGATGCTGGTGCAAGGGCAGCTTGCGGGCGGTTTCTTCGGCTTTGCCGAGTAGCCCGAACAAGGATGCCAGTTTTTGTCCAAAGACGCTCATGATCCATTCTCCAGCTTCATCGCCGGGCGAGGGGGGCGTTTATCCGGACCGCGATGACCACGCCGTTGGTAGAGTACAATTAATAAATCCAACAGCAGGAAGCCCAACGCTCCGCCGAGCAAAGGTCCGGTTAGATCGCGCTCCTTCTGGCCGATTTCGTAGGTTTTTCTTAAAACTCCATCGGGCATAGCGGGTAAGGGTTGTAGTGCTGTGATGGTGGGTGAAAGATTATGGGCTTGGCGCTGGCTTTCGTTGCCGTAGTAGCCGGGTGGGTGTTGCGGTCCCACCCGATTTTGTGCCATGGCTTCGGTCGTTAACGGACGGGTGGCCGCACCGGGGCTGCTGAAGCGGCCATAGCCATCAAGAATTTTGAGCGCGGGTAGAGACACATCATTATTTTCAAGTTTGCTCGCAACACCCTGACTACTCGCGACAACAGCGCGCATCATCTCTACAAAAGTGCCGGAGAGGGCAAGGTTGGACCATGACGGATCGGCCGTCGTGTGAAAGAGAATGATCTGCCCTTTTCCGTGTTTTTTGGCTGTGACCAGAGGCGTGCCGTCCTGCAAGCGCGCCCACGTGTTATCATCGTGATCGGCACCGGGCTGGGGTAATACTTCCTGTTTGATAGTGATGTGATCGGCCAGTGTAATTCCGGCGAATGGGGAGGTTGAGGCAAACGGCGCAAGTTTGCCTTCCTTGCCGCCTGAAACACTGCCGCCCAGTGTACGGCTGCCTTGTCGCAATTTCAGGGGCAGCAAGCTGCTATCGAGAATCTCCTGAGCGGCGAGGCGCGGGCCAGCAAAACGCAACAGAGTACCCCCCTCTTGTACCCACTGATCTATTTTTTGTGCCTGAGTTTTACCAACGGCCGCAGCATCAGTCATGACCAGCACAGCCAATTTCCGTTTGAGCAATTCGTCAATCGGTCCTTGATGCAGGTCAACATAAGGGTTGAGGGCTTGATCAATATAATCAGATTCATTCAAGAGTGGTTGTGCCGCATTGCTCTGGGCGTTGGCAATCACCCCGACCGGGCGACGGCGCCAGCGTTCATCCAGTAAGACGGTGGCACCGGCGGTCTGTTCATCCGCAATCGTAAGACGTGCCATTTCATTACTGATTTCTGGTGGCAGGTTAAACGTGGCTTGCGTCTCTTGGCTGCCGGGCTTAAAGGTGGCGGCGACTTGATCAATCGGTTTGCCGCTTTCATCAACGGCGGTTATCTGCACAATTTCTTCTGTCTGACTGTGACTGCGTTTGACGGTCACCGTCATTTTATCGGCGCTGGTCTCAGGCGGCAGCAACAGGCGAGCAGCTTCCGTCGGGGTGTCTTCCAAGACGGTTAGTTGACCCAGGTCCTTTAGTTTTTGTGACAAGGGCAATGCGGCCTGGTCGCTGAGGCCGTTACTAAGCCAGATAATAGCACTGGGCTTTTGCTCATGTATCTCATTCAAGCTTTCCAGCGCACTCTGACGATCAGCGGCCCATGGCAAAGGCTTCATTTGCAAGGTGATCTGACGGGCTTCCTGCGCTGTCACTGGGCCGAGCACCTTGATCGGACTGCCATCGTCGGGGGCCGCCGTTGGCAGAATCATCAGGGAACGGCCTTCACGTTCGGCACGATTGATTAATTGCTGCATCTGCTCGCTGCGACTTTGCCAATGACGGGCCGCTGCCCAGCCATTATCGATAACCAGCATGACGGGCCCTTGTCCGGGCAGGGGAGGCTGCGGGTTCCATTCGGGTTTGGTCAGGGCGCCGACCAACGCGGCCGAAGCCAGCGTAATTGGGATGTATTGCCACCACGGAATACGCTTTGGGGTTTTTTCTTCGGATTCCAGCTTGAAGAGCAGACTTATACCGGGAAAAGCCTGCCGCAGCGGTTTGAGTGGAATGCTTTTCATGAGCCACCACAGGCCCACTACGGCCGGTACCGCCAGTAACATCCACGGTGCGAACGTTCCGGCGATGGGGCCTAGCGTATAAGCCTGCGCAGCCGTGGAAGTGGCGGCCGCTGCGGTGCCTGCCGCCAGTGTAAAGGCAGGGCGCAGTCTACTAGGGGCTGGGTGTGTAAGGGGCGTGCTCATCAGTTTGGCCCTTCTGGCTTGATCACAGGGTCTTTGCGTCCAAAAAACGGCTTTTCGGATTGTCGCCGATAGGCAGAGGCCATTGCACTAAAGAAAGCCAGCATTAATGCCCAGTTAGGCACGAAGGGTTTTTTATCAATACCGCGCAGTACACTTTCGTTGGTCATGCGTATGCCCACCCACTCGGGCCCGGAGGCCGCCTGATTTGTTTCGCCCGGTTTAAGAGCTTGAAGTCGGGGCAGGACCAGAACTCCTGCAGGATCTGTCATGCGGGCAGTCAAACCGCCGCTACGGTCTGTGAGAGGTTTTAAAATATCAATTGTTGAAACTGTATTGACGAATTCACGCGGATTGGCCGGGCCAACATTGATATAAGTAATTTTGGCATTTTTGCCAGCTTGCTCGGCGCTGTACAGCCCCATTTCATTCGCTGGAATTTGCGTCTGCCAGATGCCGGGCTCACGAGCTGTGGGTGTCATAGTCATTGTCTTGCCCGAAGGGGTGCGCACGGTAACCGGGGTACTCTGATCGGCCATGGTTTGCTGGCTGATGATCAGATTCTTTTGCTGATGGGCTATGCGTAGGGCTTCTTCATCCAGCGCCGGGTTTTTCATGAGCCAGTGCGATGTTTGCAACAGCAGGCTGGCATAAGGCCCCGGCTTGTCAAAATCGCGCTGCCAGCGCCACAGACTATCCGATTGCAGCATCGCCACACGGCCTTGTTCATGATGACTTAATATTAGCAGGGGTTTTTTATCGGCCCCCTCCATGACGATTTCTCCTTGGGCGCTTGTGACATCCACGGAACGATACCAAGGCCCCCAGGTAGGCCCTTTTTTGTCTTGACCGGGCGAGTTTGCCCCCTCAAGACCACGCACGACCGGGTGACGGTGGCCGCGTGTACTGATTTGGGGTGTAAAAGTCTTTTCACTGATGTGGCCACTGGGAGCGGCAGGGAGAAGGGGCCCTAGTGCTGTATTATAAAGGCTGTGGTTGCCGGCGTATTCGGGGCCGGACATCACCAGCAGGGCGCCCCCTTCTTTGACGTAGCGCGCAATATTTTCAAGGTAGACGCTGGGGAGCAGGCTGCGGTTTTCGTAGCTGTCGAATATAACGAGATTAAATTTTTTCAAATTCTCGGCAAAGACCTCGTTCATCGGAAATGGTACCAGCGAGAATTCCTCACGCGGAATGTCATCCAGTTGATCGGGCAGCCGCTGAACCATAAAATGAACCGGATCAACATCCGGATCTGATTTCAGCAGTCCGCGCCACATCCGGGTATTCTGTGTAGGTGAGCCTGAAATGATCAGCACGCTTAACTTTTCGTGAATGCCTTCGACTGAAGCCGCGGCGCGGTTATTTACTGGCGTTGTTTCACCTTCAACCGGGGCCGTTTTGATCTCGATAATATTGGGACCGGCATGGGGAATATTCAGGCTGGCGCTGATAGTTTCCCCGGCCTTAACTTGACGGGTTTCAACCAACTTGCCATCGTGATGAAGAGTGATGGTGATGGGTTCCCCGCGTGCGGGAACGGTCCCATCATCAACGATTTTGAATTTGATATCCTGCTTTTTATTAACGATACCAAAGCGTGACACTTCCTCGATTACGACGCGGCGATCATATTCGCCGCTGTGGCCAGAGATCAGGGCATGAACCGGAACCCCGTCGCCCGCGCTAAAGCTGCCGGTGATGGTATCATGAACCTGTCCATCGGAAAGAATGAAGACACCCCCAACCCGGCTGCGTGGCACATCACTTAAATGATCGTCTATCGTGGAAAGCAGGCGTGTACCGTCTGGTGCCATCCCGTCTTTTTCCCCGCCAGCGCGTACACTGCGGACATTGACGCCGGGCAGTGTTTTGATCTGGGCAACCAGCGCGTCATGAGCGGTTTGTGTTGTGCGGGTTCGGTCATTTAAAGACTGGCTCGGACTTTCGTCAGTGATCACTAGGACTTCTGTTGGTAGGACTTCACGCTCTTCTTTGACTTTCTGGTGATTGGCCAAGCCATAAAGCAGTACAGCGCCAGCGAAGGCACGCGGCAAGGCGCCCTTGGGTCCGCGTCTCCAAGCATAAAGACAAAAGAGCAGGTACAGTGCGCCCATACCACCGATGACACCGGGATGAAGGTGCGGATCAAATTCCGAAAACGATCGTTCGGTAACGATAGCTTTGGTTGTGGTTACGTTGGGGGCGGGGGGTGGGGTCTCTGTTTGCGCGAGGGCGCCTTGTGCTACACCGAATGCTAGTGTAGCAGCCGCGAAATTCGAGGCGAGTGATCGGCGCAAAGACATACCTGACCCTGTACATTATTATTATGATTTATATTATGGCTAACAATCTTGACCCCGACTGTCAACCTCTTTCCCGGTAAGTAATAATATTGCGGGGCATAACAGCCTTTGCACGGGAGTTGCTTATTTTAACATTTGTCCTTCCGGACATTATGCAATATAAACAGGCTATAACTTAGAAAATAAGAACAGGAATCTGACCGTGACCACCAGGCTTTCAGCTTTCAGGACGATGGTTCTGCCTGCGCTTTTGGCGCTCTCCCCCCTCTTTGCACAGGCGCAAGGTGCAGAGCCTGAGTCTGCTCCCAGCCAGACCGCGCAAGCGGTGCAACAGGCGAATAAAATTCATCTAGGGTACGTCAGAACAAGCTCGAGTGCGGTCAATAGCGATACGCAGCGCGGGCTGGAGGCTTTAGCGACTGAACTGACCAAGCGCACGGCGATCAAACCTAAAGGCGTAGTGGCGCTTGATGTCGAACGCGATGATCTGTCGTTCCATCAGTTTATCTATTGGCCGGTGACCCCGGATGCGCGACCTTTGTCTGAAGCGGCGCAGAAACGTGTCCAAAACTATATTGATAATGGCGGCGTGATTTTGTTTGATCTGCGCGATGCGGGGGGGGTAATGCGCGATCAGCGCGCGTTGCAACGGTTACTCTCGGATATGAATATCAAGCCACTGGTCACGATGGCTAAGGATCACACCTTGACCAAAACTTTTTATTTACTCTCCGGTTTGCCGGGTTCAAGCGCTCATGGGGCTCTGTGGGTCGAAGCCGCCGGGGCCAAGGGTACTGAATCTGTATCTACTGTAATCGTCGGTGACAATAACTGGGCGGACGCGTGGGCAGGTAAAACGGTGCTGCAAAATTCACGAGAGCGGGAAATGGCGCTGCGCGCAGGGATCAATATGGTGGTCTATGCCTACACAGGTAATTTCAAGGCTGACCCGATCCACGATGTGCTGGAACGGCTGAAACGCTGATTTTATTTACAAGACCTTATTCGCAAGGGCGAATATAAAAAGCCCCGCATTGGCGGGGCTTTTGTCATGGTTATAGTTGTATTCGGCCTTACATGATTTGCGGACGTGGGAAATAGCAATAAATATGCCCACTGTCGTTATACCAGATCACATTGAAGGGGGGCATCTTGCAGGTGCTGGCAGGGTCAGCCTCGCGGCGTGGCTTGCAAACCTCTTCAGCGAGCTTGGTTGTCAGAATGGCTTGCTCGGGGACTTCAACCCATTTGCCGCCGCCGGGAAGGGCATTGCCGGCCAGATCGTGGGTGATTTTGACCTCGAGTTTGCCTGCTTTGGTGGTGCGCTCTTCGAGTTCACCACGACCATCTTGCTTGTTACAGCAGGAGCCACCTGATTTGTTCTTCATATGAACAATAAATTCTTCGTAGGGCTTCAGCAGCAAGTTCTGCGGTGAGCCGTCTGCCGGCACGTGGGCCTGTGCGTTAAAGGCTGCGCTCAGGGCGAAGGCCCCGGCGATTGTTGCCAATGTTTTCTTCAGTGGTGACCATGAGCCGGACTCGGCTCTTGCGCTTTGTGACATTTTATTCTCCCTGTTAGCGACTTTTATAATTTTTATCTTCTTCGGGTTTAACATTCTGGCAGAGGCCGTCAAGGGGCTTTCTCGCCAGTATGCCAAATGATTACCCGAGTTTTTGTGTCAGGTGTTTCAAGACCTGATCAAAACTGGTGCCTTCGTTATATCCACGAATACCCATGCGATGCTCCAGCACCGGCTTGGCAATATCCAGAATGATTGATTCATCGGGGGCAAGGACGCCATTTTTGAGGCTGTGTCCGTCCATCAGTGCCTTAGCTTTGGCGACCAGACCAAACGCAATCAGAGCCCGTGGCCCCGGACCCCAGCTGACATTTTCTGTGACCATTTTATCGCTGCTGCCTTGCGGGCGGGCACTGCGCACCAGCGAAACAGCTTTGTTGACTACTTTTTCTGACAGGGGCAATTTACGCGCAATCGCCTGTATAATCATCAAATCCATAGCGGTCAGAACTTTTTCGGCCTTGCAGGCGCGGTCTTTATCGATGCTGTTGGTGAAGTCGTAGCGAGCTTCGCCGGTTTGTTCGAATTTTTCTTTGAGGCTGAACAATTCTTCGACATCGGCGCTGGTGCCGGTGGCAGACGTCATAATCTTCTTTTCGGCATCAACGCCGGGATAGTCAACGCTGAGTTTGGTCAGGAAGCGGTCAGATTGGGCTTCGGGTAGTGGTGAGGTGCCCCCCTGATCAATCGGGTTTTGTGTTGCCATCACCAAAAACGGGCGTCTTAGAGTATGGGTTTTGCCGGCAGCAGTGATCTGTTTTTCTTCCATTGCCTCAAGCATGGCTGATTGGGTCTTTGGCCCGGCACGATTGATTTCATCGGCCAGAATGAGCTGCCCGAAGAGGGGGCCCTGAATAAATTTGAATTCGTTGGTGGCGTTATCCCGCATCTCAATGCCGGTAAGGTCAGCGGGCATTAGGTCAGGGGTAAACTGGATACGCTTAAAATCAAGTCCGGTCGCCTGCGCGATACTTTTGATCATCAGGGTTTTGGCCAAGCCCGGTAAGCCTTCGGAGAGAATATGTCCGCCCGCGACCATAGTGGTTAGCGCCATGGAAACAATGTAATCCTGATCCCAGACATCCTTGCTGACTTCCTCCTTGACGCGGCGCAATCGCTCGGAGGCCCATTCGATCCTCTCGGCCATTTTACGGGCATCATCTTTGCTGAGTGGCTGTCCGGCTATGCTGCCGGTGGATGGATCGTGAGTCACGACTGGTCTCTCCCTGTGAATTTTTTATTTATTATGGGATGACCTTAGCGAAAATTGCGGCTTATGCAAACATTACTTTCGGAAAAGAATCAGACGCGAACATAAATTTACGTAATCATGAAATCTTATGTCCGGCTAGTGTAACAAGCTGCCAGCGCCACCATGACGCCGCCCGTGACGGCAATCATTCCGGCGGCGCTGAGGGCGGCCGGGATCCCCAGCCATAAAGGCGCGGTGGCGGCGAGACCATAACCGATCACGGCCATCAAAATGGCACAGGACGCACTGCAGCAGAGATACCCTGCTAAAGACGAAGTCAGCAGACGGGCACAAGCCGCCGGGCAGATAAACAAGGCGATAACCAAAATCGAACCCACCGCCTGGAAGGCGGCCACACAACCAACAGCGCTTAGCGCGAGCAGCCCGGCACTGACCCATGCGGGCCGTAAGCCTTGACCTTGCGCCAGTAGCGGATCGAATGTGGCTAGTTTCAGTTCTTTGTAAAACACCAGCACCAGCATTGTGACGGCCAGCATGACAAAGAAAAGTAGCGGCATGTCTGCTGGCATGGTCTGCCACATATCTGGGGTGAAGATGCCCGGCCAGTAGGTGAGCTCAAGGGCGCCATAAAGCGCATGGTGGGCGTCCAAATGCACCCGGCCTCCGACTTTTTGTTCTAGCAGCAAGACACCCAAGGCGAATAAGGTGGTAAAGACAATGCCCATGATGGCCCCGGATTCAATGATGCGAACGCGCCGAATTAATGCCATCAGTGACACCGCCAGCAGGCAAGCTCCCAACGCACCCAGCAACATCGGCAGCGCCGCAATCGTACCCGATACCAGATAGCCCGTAACAATCCCTGGCAGGACAACGTGGCTTAGGGCATCACTCATTAGAGCCTGTCGCCGCAGCACCAGAAAGGCGCCGCATAGGCTGCATATGATGGCGGCCATTGTGGCGATCAGCAGGGCGGGCAAATCAATTTGCAGGATCATATCGTTCATGGGCGTCTCCGCCAGTGGATCAGGCCATGAGCGGGGGCGATGATAAAGCTTATGGCCAGAAACAAGGCGGCGATCAGCACAATCATGGCTCCGGCGGGCATATGGGCGATATAGGCCGAGATCAAGGCACCACTAGCGGCACTGATTCCGCCCGTCAAGGGGGCCAAAATCAGCATCAGCGACAATCTGTCGGTCCACAACCGGGCTGTCGCCGCCGGGATGATCAGCAAAGCGATCACCAGAATAAGACCTACGGTTTTTAAACCAGTGCAAACCACCGCGAGCATCAAGGCCATCAGCAACATATCTAGCCAGCGCAGAGACAGACCGCGGGCTGCAGTAAAAATAGGATCAAAGCACAATAGTGTTAGCTCTTTGCGCAGTATCAGGATTGCCGCTATCACTGTCAGGGCCATGACCGCTGTGACACTGATTTCCTCGCGCGTGAGCGCTGCGGTTTGCCCGAGCAAGAAACTGTCCAGTCCAGCGCGGCTGCCTGTGCCCAAGGTTTGTATATAGCTGAGCAATACGATTCCCAAGCCGAAAAAAGAACTCAAGATCACGCCAATGGCGGTGTCCTCGCTCAGGCGACTATGGTCTTTCAGCCACTGTACGGCACCGGCCCCGATAATTCCGCTACAGGCGGCACCGATCAGCAGGGTCGGTAGGTGGCGGCCATCGTCAAGGCCCAGCGCCAGCGCTGCCAGAAAACCGAGGGCGATTCCGGGCAAGGTGGCGTGGCTGACAGCATCACTGAGCAGGGAACGCTTGCGTAATAACAAGAAAACACCGGTTAACCCAGCGGCTATCCCCAGCACACCGGTACCAAGAAGAACAATCAGGGTGTTGTAGGAAATCACGATGCCACCATCAGCAGTCGCCCGCCATAAGCGCGCTGCAGATGTTCGGGTGTCATTACCTCTTTGACGGGTCCGCTGGCGATGGTGCGGATGTTGAAGGCAATCGCATCATCAAAATAATCAGTAACGGTTTGCAAGTCGTGATGGACGCAGATTACTGTGCGGCCCGTAGCTTTCATGCCTTTAAGTATATCAAGAATAGAAGCTTCGGTCGCGGCATCGACCCCGGCAAAAGGTTCATCCATCAAATAAAGGTCGGCTTTTTGCGCCAGTGCCCGCGCCAGAAAAACCCGCTGTTGTTGTCCGCCTGATAACTGTCCGATGGGCCGTTTAGCCAGATCGGCGAGGCCTACCTTTTCGAGGTAAGTCAGTGCTTCCGTGAGGTGGCGGCGGCGTACCGGACGGCCCCAGCCGATATCGGCATAAAGTCCCATGGCCACGACATCAAGCGCGCTGGCTGGAAAATCCCAGTCAACGGCGGTGCGTTGCGGCATGTAAGCAACTTGTTTACGGCTGCGGCGGTCAGCCTTGTGTCCGAGCAGTTGAATATCGCCGCTACTGATCGGGACTAGCCCCATCACCGCCTTGATCAGGGTTGATTTACCTGCGCCGTTGGGGCCGATGATGGCAGTGATGCGACCACTGGCGGCTTCAAGACTGGCATTATCCAAAACTCGTTTGGTTCCGTAATCAACACACAAATTCGTTACACAAAGGGCGGGGGTCACAATGATGTCACTCCATGGCTAACGAAAGTTTGCCTTGTAAGCCCTGTGGCGGGGTGGATGAACCGAGAGCGCGACTGATGATAGTGGCGTTGTGATCCATCATGCCGATATAGGTGCCTTCATAACTACCAGCCTTACCCATGGCATCAGAATATAAAGTGCCACCGATCTTGACATGATGGCCACGGGCTGCAGCCCCTTCGATCAGGGCGCGGACATTACGGTCAGAGACTGAACTTTCAATAAAGACTGCCGGGATTTTGCGTGTGACCAACAATGTTACCAGAGTCTCGATTTGCTTGAGTCCGGCTTCACTCTCGGTTGAAATACCTTGTATCCCTAGAACCTCTATACCGTAGGCCTCACCGAGATAGGCAAACGCGTCATGGGCTGTCACCAGTATGCGCTCCTGTTTGGGTATCTTTTGAAATGACTCGCGAATATAGATATCCAGTCTTTCAAGGTCGGCATCATAGCGATAGGCGTTGTTAATATAGGTATCGCGATGTTCGGGATGTAACCCACCTAAGGCTCTGGCGATTCCATCACTGGCAGAAATCCAGTTTTGTACGTTCATCCAGATGTGCGGATCGTGGCCGTTGGGGCCGTCTTGCAGACGGTGAGGTGGCAGCATGGCCGCAATGGCAAAAACCGGTTTTTCCCGCGCCAGTGTTTCCAGCAATTCGACCATCTGTCCTTCAAGATGCAGACCATTGTAAAAGATAATATCGGCCTGCTTCAGTTTTAGGATATCGCTGCGGGTGGGGCGGTATAAGTGCGGATCGACCCCTTCCCCCATCAATGATTCAACCCGTGCCAAGTCGCCGCTGACCGCTCGCACAGCATCCGCTATTTGCGCTGTGGTGGTCACGATCTGCGGGCGCTTATCGGCGTCACCTGCGGCGGCCCAGGAGTGAACATTAAGGCGCAGCCCGAATCCGGCTAAAAGGGCGCAACAAAATAATGGGATCAGAATTTTCTTCATATATGTAATTATAGCTACTAAGTTTAGCCATGGCAATACTTCTGTCGTGGGGATAAAGTTTGCTGGGGTTGTTAATATATAAACTATTGATATTTAATATGAATTTTGTCATTCAAGAAGTTTTGACAAGGTTGGGGCTATTTTCCAGATGTTCACACTTTATTAAACATACCTGCGTAAAGTGGGGACAGAATAATAGGGAAAAGCGGAGTTAAAATATGCCGGATATCACAGAGGTTAGCGGGGATCGCGTTGAAGTCAGTCAGAAAAAGGCTCGAACCTTCGCGTTTGGCGCGGATGGCCGTCTGGCCGGGGTCGAGGTCACACCACGCACCCGCAGCCTGAGCGGCGCTGACGTTGCCCGCCTAGGTGACGTGCGCGAGGCACATAATCCGGGAAGTCATGAATTTTTTGCTGAAGCCGGTGCTGCTATGCGCACGGCACAATTGCATGCGGCGGGTCAATCCCTGACCGGAGCGCCGCGTCCGGCAGCACCTGCGGCACCTAAGGCCGGTTTCAAACCGGAGAAACCAGGCAGCTAATCTTTTTTCAGTGCAGAGAGATAAGCAATTGTCTCTTGGCTATCCCAGGTGAAACTCAGACCCGCTATTTTGCGGGTCATTTTCATTTGCGGGTTTATGATCACGGTTTCGGGGACGCGCACAGTTTGGAATATATCCTGTGAGAGCTTTTGTTCGGCATCATGAAAAATAAGCAGATTGGGCGTGTTATCTAGCTTCGGCAGATAACGCCGAAGAAACGGGGAGAGGGCGCTGGGTTGCTCGTCAACCGAGACCGCCAGAATGATCAGGTCCTCAGGAAGCGCTTCTGCCAGCCTTTGAAATTGAGCAAATTCGGCAATGCAGGGCGTGCACCATGTTGCCCAAAAATTCAGCAATACAATTTTGCCCTTGTAATCATACAACCGGGTCGCAGAGCCATCCAGCGCGGTGAGCGCGATATCCGGGGCGATTAAGTCCGTATCAATATCTGCGCTCTGGGAACGGGGCGGGGAGATGGGGTGGTCGATGGTACTGATGCGGGCACGACCATCAATATACCA
Organism: Alphaproteobacteria bacterium; assembly: GCA_023700945.1. GTDB lineage: Bacteria > Pseudomonadota > Alphaproteobacteria > Micavibrionales > Micavibrionaceae > Micavibrio_C. The sequence goes on from JAMPXY010000010.1 coordinate 18,341, forward strand.
TGTCGCCAGTAAGGTCAGGCTGATGACGATCAGAATGAGACCGCTATTGAGGCCTTTATGCATGATGCCTTCTCCTGCGCCACAGCCACAACAGAAACGCTGTTTCCACCAGACAAAAACCAGCCAGACCGGCGGCTATACCAGAGATAAAACCGTAGGAATGCAGGCCAACGCTCAATAAATTGACGCCGAACCATGCTAGGGCCACTACCATATTAAGACAGGATATACCGAGGGCATATAAAACGGGTGATAATTTTCCGGCCATGCGGCCATGGAGCAACCAGATGATCCACAGCACAATCAGCAAAGCGCCGTTCTCTTTGGGGTCCCAGCCCCAGAAGCGCCCCCATGACTGATCCGCCCATATTCCACCTAGAATGGTGCCGATTGCGGTAAACAGCAGTGCGGCCAGTGCCATGCGGTGCATCAGTAGGAAGAGGCCCGAGCGATCATTTTTAGCGTATAGCCATCCATGAGCCAGCATCGCCGCCAGTATCGCGAGGCCGTAACCGGCTGTTACTATCAATACGTGGGTGGCGAGCCAGAAATTGGTATTGAGTACTGCCACCAGCATCGAAAAGGAATCCCCGCTTTGCGCACCGAAATAAAGTGAGATCAGCAATACCAGTAACCCCGCGAGGGCGGTCGCTAGACCGCTGAGAGCATCTTGCCGTTTGATAAATAAGACGGTACCCGCCAGCGTACAAATCAGTGAGACGAACAGCAGTGATTCATATAAAGTTCCCACAGGCGGCCGCCCGAGAATATAAATTCGCAAGGCAATTCCGCCCAAATGAATGAAGGCACCGCCCGCCAGACACAAGGCCGACAGGCGATACCAGAGTGTTTGGGCCTGTGTGTTAAAAATGAGCAGGCAAATTATGGCGAGTGCATAAAATAGTAAAGCTGCCTGAAATGGTTGTAGAGCGTGGTAGATCGATTCAGCTTGCAGATGCTTGATATCAGTCGATCCTAGCCGGGTGCGCAATAACCGCGCGTTGTCTTGCCAAGCGGCGGTGTCCTGCACCAGCCATGCCAGTGCCAAAGCTTTCCATGATTGTAACAGGGTGGCACTCATCGGGGAGCCTTGACCTTCCTGCACGATTGCCCACGGAGAGAGACGTTCTTCCTCATTGCCGATGACGGGCATGACTCGGAACAGATGGTTATCGCGGCTGCTTTCGGCCAGCAGGTTCAGTTGCCAGGAGAAAGCAGCGATTGCCTTTTCCTCGTCATTATAATTTTTAGGATTGTCGCCCTTTTTCTTGATGATCTTCTGAAGACGCCTTGAAGTGCGTTCTTCGAATTTACGTAGTGTCAAGTAATCAGGGGTTTGTGTGGCCAAGGCTTCTTTTTCAGGTGGCAATAGCAGGCTGTTTGGGGGGGTGATGGCAAGCGGCAGCACTAGTGAAAAAGACCGCATCAACTGCATATAGGCACTGAGGTTGTGATGTAATTCCACCAGCGCCTTTTGGCGGCTTTCCAGTTGGGCCGGGGGTATCTGCAGCAGGGTCTGCAATCGTTCGGCTTGCGGTGCCATCGCTTGTGTCAGGGTGCTGAAGGGGTAAAGATCTCCTGTGGTTTTGGTGAGGAGCAGCAACTCGCGTAACTCACGCTGACGGATGATAAAGACCGGACGTTCTGCTGCTTGTGCGGGATCAAACAGGACTTCAGCTAGCCAGTGGCTGGCATCCATATCACCAAGACGGGTACGGCCGGAAAATTTATGCAATTCAATGCGGGCAAAACTCTCGAGCGGTTTAAGGCGGCCTTCATGCAACACTGGGATCATCCGAAAATCACTCATGTGCAGGGACGTATCTTGTGCCTGCGCTGATGAGTCCGACAGAATTATGAAACCCAGTGCGATCATGATCAGTTTGCGTGAGCGCAAAGAGAGTAACAAATGTAAGATCAGGCCCACCGAGATCACAGCACTGGCGATGTAGGGGAATAATCGTCCGCTATTCCAGACCACACTCAGGATGGTGGCCTCACCCGTGGGGGTTTGCATGTAGGAGGATTGATAGAAGGTATAGCCTCTGTAGCGTAGGGGGTTGTTCATGCTAATCTCTGCCGGCCAAGTACTTCCCTGATCTTTGATCAACAGGCGCGAACGGTAAGAACGGGCCATGTCAGCACCAGGATGATTTTCTTTTTCGACATCAGTAAGAGCGAGCGTGAACGGCAGGGTGCTGCTGGCTTTGACGAACCGTAGCTCGTAAATATGGTCTTTGATCTCAAATTGCGGGTAGACTGGCATAATTTCAGTTAAGAGGTAGAGGCCGTCATTCTCTGTATCTATGCCGCGGACGCGCAGCGACACAGCCCCATGATTATTTTCATTCTGCAGGTCGGGTTGGATCGGGATCATGCTGACCTTGGTCGCAGCTCCACGCAGGGGGAGACCGTCTGCGCTCAGACTCTCGTTCTGTGCCTGCGGCGTACCATTGATCATATGTTGCCTGATCTCGATGGTAAATGGCAGACCTTGGTCGATGCCCAGAGTCCGTCCCGCTCGTAAGTCGCTGGCAACTAGCGTTGCAATTGGTGCGCCATCTTTGAGGATGGTGAGGATACGCGCGTGATAATCTTCGATCAGGGATGATTCCGATTGTTCTTCAATCATAATATAGCCTTCGCGTGCGGTCATGGCGGTGAGCAGGCCACCTGCCAGCAGCAGTAGCACGCCAAAATGACTGAGGATGATACCGGCGCGTGGCCAGCTCCAACGGCTCTCTGTAATGAATTTGCACAGCAGGCTTAGAAAAATAAGGCCGATCAGGGCATAGGCGCCGGGCAGAGGCGCCGGGCCGAGCCAAAGAATGAAAGAAGAGAAGAATTTTTCCTGTGCGGCGTACAACCCGATATATTTTTGTGCCACCGTCCCGGCGATTAGCAGCAGCATGAGCCACGGCAAGGTCCAATATACGATCACCGGGCGGCTTAAGACCTGTGTCAGACGGTTTACCAGAGATACGATTTTCATGGCGCTAGAGATAATGCGCCGCTACCCGTTCGTACAGGGAAAAGATCAAGTCTCGTGAGAGGCTTGATCATGATTTGCTATGTTATGGCAATTATGGAGCTGCGGGGGATGGTTTATCTCGTGCCGCAGCCTTGGGTGCTGGTAGCGCTTTAAGCGGGGCAGCCAGTGCCTTGGTTGTGTCATTGAAGGCGATCTTGACGACTTCATCAATATGACTGACCGGGATAATTTCGAGCTGGCTCTTGATTTCGGCTGAAACGCGAGAGAGATCATCGACATTTTCCTGCGGGATAATGACGGTTTTAATCCCGGCTTGCAGGGCACCTTCCAGTTTTTCGCGGACCCCGCCGATGGCCTGAATATTGCCACGCAGGGAAATCTTGCCGGTCATCGCCAGGTCCCCGCGAATGGGTCTGTCGGTAAGGGCCGAGAGGGCTACGGTGAAGAAGGCTGCGCCCGCCGAAGGGCCTGTTTTGGGGCCGTCATCGGCCGCATTAATGTGCAGACGGCTTTTTTCTATATCCTTGATCTCATATTGTTGGACCTTGGCCTCGAGCAGTGTTTTAACCACCTTGATCGACTCGGCCATGGTCTGACCCATTTCCCCGGTGGTTTCAATCGCAAAGTCTTTGCCGGGAACTTTCAAGGCTTCCATGGTCAGCATACAGCCGCTGCTTCCCTGTACCGCCAGACCGCGTACGACTCCGACTTCATCTTTCAACTGGGGTTTATGTTGTGGTTTGAGATCTACATAGCTAGAGACATTGTCGGCGGTGATGCTGACAAAATCTTTTTTCCCGGCTTGCAGTTCATGCACAGCTTTACGACATATTTTTTCGATCAATCTCTCAAGGTTCCGGACTCCGGCATCTTGTACAAAATCTGTGACCAGTGTGCGTAGCGCACCATCGCTGATATCAATATCTTTATCGCCAAGGGCTGCGGCCTTGGTTTGTTTGGGTACCAGATACCTCTTTGCAATGTTGAATTTTTCTTCCTGAGTATAGCCGGGAAGATTAATGACCTCCATCCGATTGCGCAGTGCAGGCATAATCTGGCGAGCATCATTTGATGTGCAAACGAACAGCACATTAGAAAGATCAACATCTTCGGCGATAAAGGTATCGCGGAAAGCTTTGTTCTGTTCAGGGTCCAGCACTTCGAGCAGTGCCGCTTCGATTCCGCTATCTTTGCTACCACCTTGCCCGACCTTGTCAATTTCATCGAGCAGAATTAAGGGGTTGCTGGTACCAGATTCAATGAGTGCCTTGACGAAGCGTCCGGGCTGGGCGTTGACATAGGTGCTGCGGTGGCCACGTATTTCGGTTTCATCACGTACCCCGCCCAGCGAGATACGCGCAAACTCACGGCCCGTGGCTTCGGCGATAGCATGCCCGATGGAGGTTTTGCCAACGCCGGGGTCACCGTTGAGGCACAAAATCCGGCCTTTGTTGGATCGGGTGCGCTGTTGCACGGCGACATGTTCTATAATCACATTCTTGATTTTATCCATGCCATAATGTCCCTCATTCAGGGTGTCCTCGGCGCGGGTGATGGATTGCTCGAGTGGGCTCATCTCGTCCCATGGCAGGTCAAGCAGGGTATAAAGTGGTTCGATAATGCTGTCGTAGGTACTGTTGCTTTCTTTCATTTTGTCGAGACGTGTAAGGTCGCGTTCAAAACGGCTCATCACTTTCGGGGGTAAATTACGGCCTTCGGCCTCGTTCATCAGAAAATTGAGATCGTCAGATTCGTAAGGTCCGCGTGTGGCGCCCTTCTTCAGTGCCATTTCGCCTTCAATTTTACCGACGGTATTGAGTTCGTAATTTTTTTCGAACAGGGCGGTGAAGCGGGCTTTAAGCTTTTGGGCGCGGTTTTGCACTTGCTGGCCGCGATCTGACATCAGGCAGGTTCCCATGGCCTCAACGGCCTTGGCCCAGGTTTCCATGACACGTTTGACTTCAAAACGGGGGTTGTCGCCAAAGATGGTAACAAATTCGGGGGCATAGCCCAGACTCAGATTTTCAACATGCTCGGCTCGTTTATAGACAAGGTGGCGGCGGGCATCTTTAAAGGTGGCGCTTCGCTTGTCGCGGGCCTCGAGCATTTGACGGTAGGGCTCCAGTGGCACTTGGTCGGTTTTCAGGCCAAAGGTTACCTGAATATAGCTATCAATGAGTGTATCTAATGCGACTTCGTGGAAATCGCGGCCATTGCGGCGTTGTTCAGCCTGCAGGATAAACGCGGTACGAAAATCCTCGCTATGTTCGGCGACGCGGATCGCGGAGACAAAGCTGCGTAATGCAGCCTGAAAATCCTGTTCGAAGCGATTCTTGGGTTTGTTCTGTGAGGTCATTACGCGGTTAGTCCCTGTATAAGCTGTTTTCTGTTTATTTCATGGGACTTTACGGCAAAATACCCTCCGAGGGCAATTATTATTTTTCAGAATACTGGGCGCTTTGGGGATAGATTAAGAAAAAAAGGCGCTGAAAAGCGCCTTTTTGTAAACTAGAGTGCCAGCCGCCTATTTTTTGTGCGGGGGCATTTTCTTTTCTTCGAACACGACATGCATGCCGCGCTTGCCGGTTTCCGGGTTGGTTGCCCACGGATCGTACTTATTAATTTTCATTTTTTCCGTTTTGGTACGGGGGTTTTTCGTCGTGTAGTAGCGGTAGCCGGTGCCAGCCGAGCTCTCCAGACGAATTTTCATGGCCACGCTTTTCTTCGCCATAATACTAAATCCTTGTAAATATTGGGTATTTCAAAAGGGAAACAGCCCGAAAACCTGTGGAACAGGGGCGTAATTTACGGATTTCCGCAGGAATGTCAAGGAAATCTGCGCTCCTATTTCTATCGATTGGTTGAGCGGTGCTTTTTGCCGCCTTTACCCGGGCGCGGGCCGCCTGACCCGCCGCGGTCTGGTCGTTCATCCCGCTTCTGCCGATTCCAGCTGCGCTTGCTGTTCTGGGGTTTACCGTGGAAGGCGGCGGGTGCAGCCATCATCAGGCCTGGTATATCGGCGCCATCGGTATTGGTGACGGCAAACACCATGCCGCCCGTCACCGGGTCGCATTCTTTGAGGCGGACTCGCAAGGCGGCACCTAAACGATAGAGCCTGCGGCTGCGGCGGCCGATCAAGGCATGCTGGCGTTCATCATGTTCGTAAAAATCATCGGGCAGGCTGCGCATTGGCACAATACCATCGGCGCCGATACCGTCGAGTGTAACAAACAGGCCAAAGCGAGTGACGCCTGTAATGCGGCTTTCAAACTCCCCGCCGGTACGCTCTGCCAGCCAAGTGGCGGTAAAGCGGTCAACTGAGGCGCGTTCAGCCTCCATGCTCTTGCGCTCAGTGTCAGAGATATGCTGGGCCATCTCCTCAAGCCGTGCCATCTCTTCATCATGCAGACCGCCTCCGCCCAAGCCATAGGCACGGATCAGGGCGCGATGGATCAGCAGGTCGGCATAACGACGGATAGGTGATGTGAAATGAGCGTATCGCTGCAACGCCAGACCAAAGTGCCCAAGATTTTCCGGGTCGTAACGAGCTTGCGCCTGACAGCGTAACACGACTTGAGAGATGACGTGGCTATAGGGCAGGGTGGCGGCTTTGTGCAGTAGTTGGTTAATTTGTGCAGGCCTTAAGACCTGCCCCTTGGGGAGCGACAGACCAAAACCCTCGATAAATTCACGCACCGTATCAAGCTTATCGGGCGAGGGACGTTCATGCACGCGATAGACGCAAGGTGTATTCCGTGCCTCGAGCGCCTGCGCGGCGGCAACATTGGCTAGGATCATGAATTCTTCGATCAGTTTGTGCGCATCAAGGCGTACCCGCAGGGTCACGCCGCTCATCTCGTTTTTATCATTGATGACGATCCGGCGCTCGGGCAGATCGAGATCGAGCGCGCCGCGTTCTTCGCGGGCCTTCCACAGGACGGCATAGGCGCGGTAGAGCGGGGATATGACGCGTTCCATCAGCGGGCCGGTGATATCATCGGGCATGCCGTCTTGAGCCGCTTGCACCTGTTCATAGGTCAGGCGGGCTTCAGAACGCATCAGGCCGCGGACGAATTTATATTTTTGCAGCTTGCCATTTTTATCGATCCACATGTGAACGGCCAATGTGGCACGGTTTTCACGCGGTACCAGCGAGCAGAGATCGTTCGAAAGTTTCTCGGGTAGCATCGGGACAACCCGGTCAGGGAAGTAAGTCGAATTGCCCCGGCGCAGGGCTTCGCGGTTTAAGGCGCTGCCGAAGGTGACGTAATGGGCGACATCGGCAATCGCCACAATCAGGTGAAATCCGGTTCCTGTTTCCTCGGCGAAAACCGCATCATCAAAATCACGTGCATCGGCTCCGTCAATTGTCACCAGCGGAATGGCGCGCAGATCTTCCCGGCCTTTGAGGTCCGGAACGGTCATTGCTTGGGTTTCATGAATGACATCGCCTGCGAAGTCAGGCTTAATCCCGACTTCATGCATGGCCACGACTGAGATGGTGCGCGGATCATTCTGCTGTCCCACAACTTCGAGAATGCGTACCCTTTTATTACGCAGGCCCCGGGCGGGTTGCACTTCGGCAATGCACAGATCACCGGGCGCGGCCCCATTCAGGTCAGCTTGATGCAGATCGAATTCGTATTTGGCTTTGCGGTCAGTAGGTTTAAGGATAAAGCCGCGGCTGATCTTAACGACCATACCCAATACCCGGTTTTGTGGGGAATCGAGGCGGCGGATGATCTCGGCTTCATAAAGCTTGTCGCTAATACGCTTCAGACGGGCCAGCGCCCTGTCACCGGGAGCAAGGTCGGTGTGGCCTTTGTTGGCGGGCATAACTTCGACCCGTGGCAACGGGCCTTGCGTCATCTCATCCCATTCGCCGGGCTTGGCCAAAAGATCGCCATCGGTATCAATATCGGTAATTTCAATGACGCCGACCGTGGGTAATGCTTTGGGAACAGCATAGGCTTGCCCCGGCTGCTTGACGATGGCGCCGCTGTCTTCGAGTTCGCGCAGCAGTTCCTTTAAGATAATGCGGCCATCACCTGTTATGTCGAAGGCCCGGGCGATCTCGCGTTTCGTCAGCGGTGTGGGGCTTTCGGCGAGGAAGCGAAGAATAGCGTCGGCAGACAGAGGTAAATCATTCATCCGGAGGATTTCTTTTTAGCGACCGATTTTTTGGCAGCGGCTTTTTTCTTGGCGGGGGCTTTTTTGGCAGCCGTTTTTTTCACGACAGATTTTTTCGTGGTGGCTTTGGTGGTGCCTTCTGTTTTGTCTGATGCCGTTTCATCTTTCTTTTTCTTGCCCCAGCGGCCTTTGCCGCCGCCTGCCGCAATACGTTCAGCTTTGGCTGCGATCAAATCAACCGCACGGTTAATTCCAATCATCATCAGATCATCGGATTTGGGGATCGAGGTATAAACCCCTTGATGCAGCAGGAAGGGGCCAAAGCGGCCAATCCCGGCCTTGATCATATCACCGGTCTGGGGGTGGGCCCCGACTTCACGGGGCAAGGCCAGTAACTCTAGGGCTGATTCCAGCGTGACATCCTCGACTTTGGTGCCTTTATTCAATCCCTGACGCTTGGGTTTTTCCTTGGGAGGGGCTTTGACTTTTTTCTTTTTAACCTTGCCCGTTTTGGCATCGACCACCTCTTCAAAAGCGGGGGCAGGGGGCGGGGCACCTTCCAGTTCAGGTGGCAGATCAATCTGCACATACGGGCCGTAAGGGCCCATGCGCATAGACACTGTGCGTCCGGTGGCGGGATCCGTTCCGAGGATTTTTGGTTGGTTGCTTAAGGCGGCCGCGGCATCGTCGCCGCCTCCTTCTTCACCGTCCTCGGGGACAACCAGCGGTCGGGTGAAGCGGCACTCCGGGTAGAGCGAGCAGCCAACGAAGGCCCCGAATTTACCCAGCTTCAAGGACAACCGCCCTTGCTTGCAGGCCGGGCAGGCCCGTGGATCATGGCCGTCGCCGCGTAACGGGAAGAAGTGTGGTCCCAGCTCGGCATCAAGGTTGTCAATCACTTCGGTGATGGTTAGGTCTTTGGTCCCGGCAACAGCCTTGGAAAATTCATCCCAGAATTCGCGCAGGGCCTTTTTCCATTTCAGATCACCGGAGGCAATCGCATCCAGCTCTTCTTCGAGATTGGCAGTAAAATCATAATCAACATAGCGGTTGAAAAATTTAACCAGAAAGGTCGTGACCAAGCGGCCACGGTCTTCGGGAATAAAACGGCGCTTGTCGATTTTGACATAGTTGCGGTCTTGTAGAACCTGAATGATCGAGGCATAGGTTGAGGGGCGGCCAATCCCCAGTTCCTCAAGTTTCTTGACCAATGTCGCTTCGGAATAGCGCGGCGGCGGCTGGGTGAAATGCTGATTGGGTGTGACGTCAATCAGTTTGGTTTTATCACCCTCTTTCAGGGGAGGCAGGCGGCGCTCATCATCGTTTTCAACTGTTTCCTGATCTTCCTCTTCTTCCTTATAGAGGGTGAGGAATCCATCAAACGCGATAGTGGATCCGGTAGCGCGCAGTACGACATCATCGGTGCCATCGGATAAATCGGCGCTGACCTGATCAAGAATGGCGTTCTCCATCTGCGAGGCCATGGTACGCTTCCAGATCAGATCATAGAGGGCGGCCATGTCGCTATCGACATAGCGGCGTATCTGATCGGGGGTGAGTGACAGGTTGGTCGGGCGGATGGCTTCGTGGGCCTCTTGGGCGTTCTTGGCCTTGGATTTATAGAGGCGCGGCGCGTCAGGCAGATATTTATCGCCATAATTTTTCTTGATCAGGTCGCGGCTTTGTTGGACCGCATCCTCCGAGAGCGTTGTCCCATCCGTACGCATATAGGTGATCAGACCTACGGTTTCGCCGTCAATATCAACCCCTTCATAGAGTTTTTGTGCCAGGCGCATGGTTTGCGAAGCTGATATACGCAGCTTGCGTGAGGCCTCGATTTGTAAAGTTGAGGTGATAAAGGGTGCATAAGGGTTGCGGCGTACCTGCTTCTTCTCGACTTTCTGGACAACGAGGGCCTTGTTTTTGATCCGGGTCACGGCGCTTTCTGCCGCATCGGCGGATTTAATATCCATTTTATCGAGTTTATTGCCTGCGAGATGCGTCAGACGGGCCATGAATGGCACGCCATCGGCATTATGCAGTTTAGCCTCGATGCTCCAGTATTCCTCGGCATTGAAAGCTTCAATTTCAGCTTCACGCTCGCAGATCAGGCGCAATGCCACAGATTGCACACGCCCTGCCGAACGTGAGCCCGGCAGTTTACGCCACAATACTGGCGACAAGTTAAAGCCCACCAGATAGTCAAGTGCGCGGCGGGCCAGATAGGCGTCGACCATGGGCATATCCAGATCACGGGCATGATCAAAGGCCTCCTGCACGGCCTTCTTGGTGATTTCGTTAAAAGTTACGCGGCGGACATGACGGCCCTCGATCAGACCTTCTTCTTTGAGCATCTCCTGCACGTGCCATGAAATGGCTTCCCCTTCGCGGTCAGGGTCGGTTGCGAGGTAGAGTGTTTTGGCTTTCTTGAGGGCCCGCTTGATTTCGTTCACCGGCTTGGCCGAGCGCTCACCCAGTTGCCAGCTCATGGCGAAATCTTCATCCGGCAGCACTGAACCGTCTTTGGGCGGCAGATCACGGATATGACCATACGAAGCCAAGACCTCATAGTCGGGACCTAGGTATTTGTTGATGGTCTTGGCTTTGGCCGGAGACTCAACGATAACGAGATTGCTCGGGGGCACGGATGACATAATCCTGCTGTCGTTCACACATATATAATGTGTCCATTCTCACGGCGCGGGGGGGTGCGTCAAGTCTGATGGCAAAAACATAAAATTATGAAAATTAACTGAGCAGGGCGATACGCTGCCCCGGTAACCGCTGTGCCCGACCGGCGAGTTCCAGTTCCAGAATGACAATTTGCACCGCCGCTGCTGGTAATCCGGTGCTGCGGATGACTTCATCAATCGATACGGGCGTTAATGACAGGCAGGCGAGAACCTCTGCGCGGGTGCGGTCGAGGGTCTGGTCGTCGATGTGGGTTACAGGAGGCAGTGGTTGGTATTTCTGGCCGGCACTATCTTGCAGGTTGCCCGTCTGGAAGGTGCTTAAGGATTCAAGGATATCGGCAGCGTTGCGGATCAATACGGCACCATCGCGGATCAGGGCGTTGGGGCCTTCGGCGCGTGGGTCGAGCGGATGACCGGGTACAGCGAAGACGTCGCGGCCCTGTTCGCCTGCCATGCGGGCAGTGATCAGTGATCCTGATTTGAACGTCGCCTCGACAATCACCACCCCTTGTGACAGGCCGGAGATAATGCGGTTACGGCGCGGGAAACTTTGCGCGAAAGGTTGCTGGCCAAAGGGGCTTTCTGCAATCAATAAGCCCCGTTCGCGAATTTTTGCGTACAAGTCTTTGTTCTCGGGTGGATAGATGATATCCAGTCCACCGCCCAGCACGGCAACGGTGCCTGATTCCAAAGATCCAGCATGTGCGGCTGTATCAATGCCACGCGCCAACCCTGACACGACACTGGCGCCTGCGATTCCGAGGTCATGGGCCAGCTTTTCGGTGAATTTGCGGCCATTGAGCGAGGCATTGCGTGAGCCGACAATTCCCACGCAAGTCTTTTTTAGCAGTGTGATATCTCCGGCGTAGGTCAGTACCGGCGGGGCATCGTCGATTGCGGCTAGTGAAGTGGGATAGTCGGTTTCACCTGCGCACAGGATATCGCCCCCAAACTTCTGTAAGGCTTGATATTCTTTTTCAATCTGTGAAAGTGCTACCGTCGTCAGTGGTTTGGCGCGGCCTCCGCGTTTGGCCAGCGTCGGTAAGGCTTCAATCGCCTTGCTGGCGCTGCCATAGGCCTCGATCAGACGATAGAAGGTGACGGGGCCGACATTCTCGGTACGAATCAGGCGTAGCCACGCCATTTTTTCTCTGAGGTCGATGTTTGAAACTTCTTTGGTAACGCGTAATAATTTCATTAAAATAGCTCATAAAAAGAGGGCTGACTAAAGGTTTGTTTGTTCCTTCTTTTTGCCGATTCTGGGTTCCTCGCCTTTTAGCAGGCGTTGAATATTGGTTTTGTGGCGATACCAGACCAGTGCCGCGACCAGCAGCGACATCAGCGTCAAGAGCGGGTCTTGATAAATGATATAGGCGGATAGGGGGGTTGAAAGCATAGCCATCAGCGCTGCCAGCGACGAGATGCGGAAGAAGGTCGCCATCAACATCCAGGTCACACAAGCGGCAATCCCGGTCAGGGGTGCCAAAACCAGAAACATCCCGAGCGTGGTCGCAACACCTTTGCCGCCCTTGAATTTCAGCCACACTGGAAAGCAATGACCGAGAATACTGAACAATCCGGCGGCGTAGAGCGCATATTCAGAAATACCGCCGACGATACAATGACATCCCTCAGGGCAGTAGCCCATGGTGCTGCAATCGGGATTAAGGCGTATAATCCAGTACATCAATCCCACAGCTAAGGCACCTTTGCCGCCATCAAGCAGCAACGTCGCGAGCGCCAATGGTTTGTTGCCGGTACGCAAGACATTGGTTGCACCAATATTACCAGATCCGATCTTGCGGATATCGCCATATCCGGCCAGACGTGCCAGTACCAGCCCGAACGGGATTGATCCCAGCAGATAAGAGGTAATGGCAACAAGAATAATGATCATGGTTCTCTTGTATCCCTAATCCAGCAGCAAATCCAGCACCGCCATGCGGGCGGGAACGCCGTTTTGCATTTGGGTAAAAATCAGGCTGCGGGTTGGGTCGTCGGCCACTTCATCAGCGATTTCGACGCCGCGGTTCATTGGAGCAGGGTGCATGACCACAGCATTTTTCTTGGCCAGCGCCATGCGTTCCACGCTTAGACCATACTGGCGGTGGAAAGCGGCATCGTTTGGTATGAGATTTTCATTCATCCGCTCTTTTTGATTGCGCAGCATCATCACGACATCGCAGCCGGGCAGGCCATCTTCAAGTGTGGTGAAGGTTTCAAGGCCGGTGACCGGAAATTTATTGGGCATCAGAAAGGGGGGGGCTATCACGCGTACCTTCGCGCCAAGGCGTGAGAATATTTGCATGTCCGATCCGGCAACGCGGCTATGTGAGACATCACCGCAGATGGCGATCGTCAGGCCGGAGAGACCCTTGGTTTTGAAATGGCGCTCGAGCGTCATTGCGTCAAGGAGCGCTTGTGAAGGGTGCTCGCGCCAGCTGTCGCCGGCATTGATTACCGGGCAATCGATCATCTGCGACACCATATGCGGGGCATTATATTCGGCTGAGCGAATGATGAGAGCATCGGGGTGCATCGCACCCAGTGTGCGGATCGTGTCGCTGAAGCTTTCGCCCTTCTTCAGGGAGCTGGTTTCTGCGTCCCAGTTGATCAGTGAGGCCCCCAGACGCAACGCTGCCATCTCGAATGAGGTACGTGTGCGGGTGGAATTCTCAAGGAACATGTTGACGATCACCCGGCCCCTGAGACGCTCGGATCTAAAATCGCCGCGATCCAATGCGTCGGCATAGTCATGCCCCTGATCAAGCAAGGCGCGGATATCGCTGTCGGAGAGATCGGAAATGCCAGTGAGGTGCTTCATGATTTTAACATAATTTAAGAATTTTAATCTATGATGCAGTATGCTTAAAAAACTCTGGCAGGCAAGGACAACCGAATTTTTCTCTGAAACTAGCCGTTTTGAGGATGTAACAGGTGTTCAGAATGTGGGGCACACCTATCGTATGCCCGCTGATTTGCACCCTCTTCAACTGGCGGAATATGTGCCTTCTGTGAAGGGCGCCGCTGAAAATTTGACCGATCAGGTGGCCTTCAAGGTTCATATGACCCGGCTGGGGGTTGGTCGCCTAGATACCTGCGATCCCTTCAAGCTCTTTGCAGATCTGGCCGATAAAATTATAGAGCTTAATCCGGAGTTGTCCTCTCTTGATTACGACAGGGATAGAGATTCAGCAGCCATTTGCTTTGGGGCGATGAGCGGCTATAACCCTCAAGATATCCAGCATTTTATTCACACCAGAGATCCCAAGACTTGTCCCGATTGTTTCGGGCCAGATGTTCGCTCGACAGGGTATATTGGTGAGCTGTCCTATCGATGCAATCGGTTATTTGGCGATCAAGCGCGGATTGAGTGGAACCCTTCACCTGCTACGGTAGCGCATATTCACCGCGAACTGAATCGGCTTTATGGCCCCTCCCCGTTGGCAGGGTTGGCGGATGATCAAAAGACAGAAATTCTGGCGGATGCACATAAGCATATAAAATTTGTTGAGCCAGCGCCGGTAGTCAGGAATTTGGCGGCTAATCTCCTATCCCTGTTTCGTTAGATTTAAATGTTCATATTGAAACAACGTTATTCTTTATAAGTTCCGCGAGGTCTTCGCTGCTTTTATTCAGAAGCTCGTTGAGAATCTGCTGGGTATGCTCGCCGCAGCGCGGCGGGGGTAAACGGTAATCAACCGGGTTTTCGCTGAGTTTGAGCGGACTGCCCACCAGATGAATTGGCAGGGGTGATGTTGGGTGGTTCATTTCAATCTCCATCCCGCGCGCCTGTATTTGTTCCATCGCGAAGACTTGATCCATACGGTTGACAGGGCCTGCCGGGACATCAATCTCTTGCAAGGCTGTAACCCAGTCTGCGACCGGGCGCGTCGGTGTAATCGTGCTGATCAGGTTAACGATGATGTCGCGATGGGCAACGCGGGCACGGTTGGTGATAAAACGGTCGTCTTTGAGCCATTCATCATGGCCGAGCAAGGTGGCTAATCTTGCAAACTGGGCATCATTGCCTACGGCAATGATGATATGACCGTCGGCGGCAGGAAAAGCCTGATAGGGGACAATGGTCGAATGGGCATTGCCCCAGCGTTTGGCCGGGGTGCCGCTGGTAAGATAGAACTGGGCCAGATTGGTCAGGCTAGCGAGTGTACAATCAAGCAGAGCGACATCAACCAGATCGCCGCGCCCGGTTTCTTTGCGCTTGTGCAAGGCAGCGAGTACGCCAATCGCGGCATAAAGCCCGGTCATGACATCGGTCAACGCTACGCCGACTTTCATCGGCATACCCTCCGGTTCTCCCGTGACGGCCATCAGGCCGCCCATGGCTTGTGCCATCAAGTCGTAACCGGGCTCGCTTGCCAGCGGGCCGGTCTGGCCAAAGCCGGTAATCGAGGCGTAGATGATATGGGGATGGCGTTGTTTGATGTGCTCGTAACCTAGTCCGTATTTTTCCAAGCCTCCGACCTTGAAATTTTCGATCAGGATATCGCACTTTGTCAGCAAGTCATGGATGATTTGTTGGCCTTCGGGACGGGTGATATCAATTGCGATAGACCGCTTGTTGCGATTGCAGGAAAGATAATAGGCGCTTTCTTCGGTGTCGTGACCGGCGGCGTCCTTGAGAAAGGGGGGGCCCCATTTGCGTGTGTCATCTCCTTCACCGGGACGTTCAACTTTGATGATGTCTGCACCGAGATCACCTAAAATCTGGGTACAGGATGGGCCCGCTAGCACGCGGGAGAGGTCAAGAACACGAATGCCTGAAAGCGGGCCGCTCATTTTTAAGTCACCTCGATACTGTTTTTACTGCCAGGGTCTGAAATCTTGAAACAAGTAGATTGCCGTCACTACGATCCCGATGGCGAAGCCGGGTCCGGCGGGAATTTTCAGGCCGTTGAAGCGTGGCCGGGTCTTTTCCTGTCGGGCGATATGCAAGGCGACGCCGGTGCCGTGGATCAATCCGGCCAACGCCCCGAGCGAGAGGGCCATCATCACCATCTCTGGGCCGAGCCATAACCCTGCCGCCCCCAGCAGTTTGACATCGCCCAGTCCTAGCGCATCTTGTTTGTAGACATAATTAGCCAACGCACGAATGGTAAAAAGAGTGCCATAACCTGTAACCCCCCCCAGCAACATGATCGTAGGATTGAGATAGTGCCATTGCGTTATGATATGAAAAATCACAGCAAGCAAAGCAAGGGGAAGTACTAAAACATTTGGTAGGAGGCGGGTGCGCAGGTCGATTATGGACAGTGCGAACAGCAGGGCTGTCGCAGCGATCAGGCACAGCAGGGCGATCCATTCCAACATAGGCGGAAAGGTGGCATGCGGGGCCGGAGAGGTCAATTGAGGAGTGTCCAGTTTGTCGTGGATAGAGAAAAAAAGCTTTCTGTGGATCATTGCAGAATTGTTAACAATTTGCTCTATTTAGAGATAGCAGTAAATGATTCGGCCTGTGGGGGCGTGCAGAATCAAATGCTCCTGCCCTTGGTTCGAATGATTTTGGATTCAGAAATTTTTCATGCCTGAAAGCCGTAAAGTGCTCGTTGTCGAAGATAATGATTTCGTGCGTATGCAAATTGTCAGTCACCTGAAGGGGGCGGGCTATGAAACGCATGAGGCGGCGGATGGCGATCAGGCTTTGTCTTGCATCGAGTCTGATTCAGCGATTGGGATCGCTGTGGTGGATGTGCGAATGGACCCCATGGGTGGGTTTGAGTTTATCAAGATCTTGCGTGATAACGAAAGCCGACTGCCGGTTATTCTGGTAACGGCGGATGACACGGCTGATTTGCTCGAGCAGGCGGGGAAATATGGAGTAGCGGCAGTGTTGATGAAGCCTGTGCAAAAAGAGCGTTTACTCCATACGGTAGAGCGCTCTTTGGCTGCCTCCCGTAAAAGCGGGAGAATTCATTAAATGAATGCAGATGGAAAAATTTCTGGGCTGCGAAATGTGATGGCGGCAACGGCTTTGTCGGTTTGGCTGCTGGGTTGCGCTGATGCAAGTGTTCCCGGAGGACGAATTCTGAATATCCCGGCGCCCAATCAGGCCGAGCAGCGTAAGGAAGCGGTGAATGAGCGTCCTGACAGTGTGATGTATTTGCCGCTGGGTAAGGATGTTTTGGTCCCGGAGGTTAGTGTTGATGATCCTCTGCCCCAAGATCATGTGGGTCCGTTCGAGTTGCGCTCGGAAACCTTGGCGGGCGCCTTGCAGTTGATTTTGGCTGATTATGAGGTGCCGCTGGCGTTTGAAAGTGAAGAGGGGCTTAATCGGCGTATTACAGTGGCTAATTTAAGTGGCCCGGTAGATCAGGTTATTCATAACGTCTGTGGTCTGGCGGATCTTTATTGCAGTTTTGAAAACGGTTTGCTGGTGGTCAAGGATAGTCAGACCTTTACGGTCAAGGTGCCGCCGATCAGTCAGGATGCGGCGTTTATGCAGAATGTCGCCACAGGTTTGCAGGCGGTTCTGGGTGAAGGTGCAACTGTTACTGTTGATCCATCGACTCGCACCTTGATCTACAGGGCTTCGCAACGCAGTGCTGAGGTCGCGGCGCGTTATTTTCAGCGTATGCGATCCAGCACAGCATTGATTGTTTTTGAAACCTATATCTGGGAAGTGGCCCTTGATTCCGGTAACTCTGCAGGAATTCGTTGGGATATGATTGATAGTTTCGGCAAGTTTGCTGCCAGTATTGATCTTTCCGGAACAGTAGGGGCTGACTTTACCAATCCGATCAGCATTGGGCTGCCGACAACGCAGGGGGCGGATGGCGGCGTTTTTTCACCGACCAAATTATTTGATTTTCTTTCCACCTTTGGTGCGGTGAAGACTATTTCCCAGCCGCAAATTACTGTTCTCTCTGGTTCCAAGGCTAAATTGCGGGCGGCTGATACTGAAAATTATGTTGCCGAAGTTTCGGAGACGATTGATAACGGTTTAAGCCGGACGTCGGTCAATACCAGTTCGATTGATACGGGTTTTACGCTCACGATTGCCAGTGCCTGGGATAATGCTA
>JAMPXY010000096.1 GCA_023700945.1 Alphaproteobacteria bacterium
ACAGACCATGCGGCGGATTGATACGGCAAACCCGCTATCCTGAAACGCTTTGGCAATATCCTGCAGCGAATAGGTTTGGGGCGGTACGGGTGAAAATTCGGATACTGTCTTCTTCCAGCGTTCCCATAGCGGGTTTTCGGCATATTCACCGATGGCCAGATAGTAAACACCGCCGATTTTAAGAACTGACCTCATCTCACGGGCATGAGCCAGCAGATCTGGTAACAAATAGACCACTTCGTGCGAGAACGCGATATCAAACTCCCCGGTCTTGGTGGCCAATACACGGCTATGGTCATAGGTGCAGGGTGTATTGCCCTTATGGCTGTTGGCAAATGCAACTGACTCGTCGGCAATATCTACACCCAGACCTTCGGCATAAGGTTTTTGCTGGTGAAGTAATTTGAGAAAACCTCCACGGTTGCAGCCAAAATCCAGCACCTTCTTGCCGGACAGGGTATCCTCCTCGATATAGGATATCAGTGTCCGCCACGCCGGTTCGTGACCTTCAGCCATGCTTTCCTCACCAGCGAGATCGTCCCATGTTTCAATATTTTCTGCGTGTTGTGCCATGATAATGTTCCTTTTTTATCAAACTCTATCCAATCAGAATTCCTGTCCGGGCGGGGTCAGGGAGATTCGTTTATAACTGCCTCTTTTCATGGGTGACGGCAGTGCCCCATAGACCGTACCGGGCGTCAAGATATGGTCAGGCAGAATATTTTCAAGATCGAGCCGTGTAGTATCTTCGGCAATATCAATCGCTGCCAGCAAACGCTTGCGCAACTCTTGTGGGTTAAAGCCGCCATAGAGAGTTTCTTTTATTTGCGCAGGCATACCCACATTCGGGTCGGCTCCGTCAGGAGTCCGCAGTAAGGCATGTGACACCCATGCCACATCATGGGCGCTGAGTTGTGGGATGGGCGCCTTGCCCTCCATAATCTCCTGTGCCAAGGGAAAACCATCTGCGATCGATTCCTGAATGACGGTTTTCAGCGCACGCGGATCGCGATAGGTATCACAAGCCGTGGTGATTCCGGGATTGATCTGGTAAATGCTGACGGGTTTGCCGGTTGAAATATTGGCTTCATGGAAATACGTCCGCCATGCCAGTTCGTTCATGAATTTATCAGCGGCATCGGCCATCAGACCATAGCTGGCGCGGTTGGCAGCCAAGGCCGAAAGTGAGACGACACGTAAATCGTTCTGACCTTTGTTCATCAACAGATCATAGCCCATAGCCGCCATATTATAGATAAAACGCAAACGGCGATTACAGGCCCGTTCGACTTCCTGTACCGACTCCTTATGTAACGGCTTGAAAGGCTCGCCATTATTTTGGGCAAAAGATTGATACAGCATCATGGAAACGGCACTGATCGGTTGTTCATCAGCCATCTCGGCCAATTCACGGTATATTGACTGCAAAATCTTGGGATCAGACAGGTCTCCATCAATTATCCGGACATGCGGATGATTGACCAACTCCTTGGTTAGGCCAATATCGCTGCGGGTATGTAATAACACCCGGCAATTATCCTGTAACAAGAGCGGTAGCACGGCGGCGGTATTATTCATCAGGAAACGACGGCCCTGCTGATCGGTGTGATCGTGAAAGGCGTGAGTGACCTCAGCCCCGTGTTTGGCTGGATCATAAGGCGTGTAAGATGCGCCTGTCAGGATGTAAACCGGTGTGGCCTGCGGTGACTGCTGGTCTATCGTAAAGGTTTCTGTTTTGTCTAAGCCTGCGCCCGCCAGAAAGACATTAACCTCGCGACGAAAATCGTCCTGCAGTGTTTGGATCAGGTTTTGGTGAAGTGGTGATGTCATGGCGATGGCACACAGTTTGGAGTGGGTTCAATTTGACTGCCCCTTTTTTAGCACCGGCATTCGAAAATGCAAATCATTCTCATTTGCGAATAGAAATTTTCTGTGGCCGATAATAAATTTTCATAATATTAATATTGCCCATGCTTGGCCGTTGACACAAGGTTCCAAGCGAGTATGTTTCTTACGCACTCGTAGAGTGTTTTCATAAACATGAGGGATCAGGAGTGAATCCATGACAGTAAGAGTTGCCATTAGTGGCTTTGGCCGTATCGGACGTCTTGTTCTGCGGGCGCTGTATGAATCAGGCCGCAAGGATATAGAGATTGTGGCAATCAATGATCTGGCTGATCTCGCGACAAATGCCCACTTGCTGAAATACGACTCAGTACATGGTCGCTTCCCCTTTGAAGTTTCAACCGAAGGTGACACGCTGATCGTTAATGGTGATCGTATTAAGTGCGTACAGGTCAAAGACCCTGCCCTGTTGCCGTGGAAAGATATTGGTGTTGATATTGCCTTTGAATGCTCAGGGATTTTTACCTCACGCGAGGGCGCACAAAAGCATATTGATGCGGGCGCCAAGAAAGTTCTGATTTCAGCACCCGCTACGGATGAAGACATCACCGTTGTTTATGGTGTGAATTCGGACAAACTGACAGCTGATCATAAAATTGTATCGAATGCCTCCTGCACAACCAATTGCCTTGCCCCTGTGGCAGCAGTACTGCATGACGGTATCGGCATCCAGAATGGTTTCATGACCACGATCCACAGCTATACCGGTGACCAGAAAATTGTTGATACCAACCACAAGGACCTGCACCGTGCCCGTGCTGCGGCTCTGAACATCATCCCAACATCAACTGGGGCGGCCAAGGCCGTGGGTAAAGTGTTGCCGGAACTGAAGGGCAAGTTGGATGGTGTGGCTACACGCGTACCGACACCAAATGTCTCGTTGGTAGACTTCAAGTTCACCGCCAAGCGCGCCACTACGGTTGAGGAAGTCAATGAATTGATCAAGAAAGCCGCCAACAGCAATGAGCTGAAGGGTATTCTGGGGTGCTACACTGAAGAACTGGTTTCTGGAGATTTCAACCATGACCCCCGCTCCTCGATTTTTGCCCTTAATGAAACCAAGGTGATTGATGGCACCTTGGTGCGGGTCATGAGCTGGTATGACAATGAATGGGGTTTTTCAAACCGTATGCTGGATACAGCCATCAAAATGGCTTCTTTGAAGTAATAATCTCATTAAAAAATTAAGTATTGGAAACGGCGCCTCAAGTGGCGCCGTTTTTCTTATCGCGGTTCAGGGGATCAGGCGATAGCCGGGATACTGTCTTGTATCAGACCCCATCCAGTCCATGATGATTGTTCTTAAATTCTTAGGCTCTACCTGATCAGGTGCTGCGGCAGAGGGATTTTTAAAAGGCGAACAAATTTTGTAGCTGGGGGTAGCGCTCAGACCAAATAGCTTGCTTAACAGGCCTGCTGGTTTTACATCTATGGCCAGCTTGGCAAACTCCTGCAGCTCTTCAACTGGTCGCCGCCATTGTAATGTTCCTGTTGCGGAGGCGTGGTGATAGAGCAGACCAATATCCCGGCACGCCTGCGCACAGGTATCGGACAATTGGTCAAGACTGGTATCACTGCGAAGATGACGAACGAATTGCCGAAAAGCGTCCGGGTGCTCGGTCGCCAGTCTGGAAAAGTCCTGATAGAACTGTCGGGCGACCTGATAATTCCCGATGCGACCGTCCCTTAACGTGACCTCCGAGTAACCGCCTATAATTTCTTGCATGATGCCCCTGCCTCTTATGTATTTTCTCTCTTTGGTTTAGGCAAGCGCGCGCCGGCTGTCAAATTTATGTAACTGATTGATATTCAATCATTAACGATTAAAACTGGCCGGGATATCAAGCTTATGTTATACATTTTAGCCTATAATTATGTGGGTAAACCAAAATTTATTATTAAATATGAAGACGTTACCTAAAGACCTGACGGAAAGCAAAGCCACCAAGATCGGTCATGTCATTGACCATCTGGTTGATGCTTTGGGTGGGGAATCCGGCTGCACAGTGCGCCGGGCGGTCATTTTGGCCGATATTGACGAAAACCCCGGTACGACCCAAAGCGGGATTATCAACCGCCTCAAGGTCGATAAATCCACGTTAAACAGGGACATAGAGTGGTTATACGACTATGGCTGTATCCGCCGTAACCCCGGCTTTGATGGCCGTGAGGTGCGGTTGCAAATTGAGGGATATGCCAAGAAAAACCTAGATTTTGCTCTGGATTACTTTGGTTTTTCACATAAGAGCTTGAAAAACTTCCTTATTCAGTTTATAAACCTGTTCGGTGAGCACAAGCCTACCCTGCGTGACGTCAAATTGATTGCCACAGCAGCCGATAAAAGGGGCAGTTCACGGCAGGATCTTTTAAAAGATCTGTATGGAGGTTCGATTACCACGGAAAACCGGGCAATCAATAACCTCTTGGACATGGGAATTTTGGTGAAGGATAACTGAATGGCATTTGGATTTGGTGGAGGCGGCGAAGGCGGAAGCACTGGTGGTGGTAGCACAATCAGTGTAAGCGCGGCTGTTGCAGCCTGTATCGCCGCTGTCAGTTTCGGTGCCAGCGCCTCTCCCGCAGCAACCCTAGCCAGCAGCACACCCAGCCACGATTCTGGCCCCGTTTTTCAAGGCACCGAAGTTACCGTGGCAACGCCGGTCGGGCCGTCCATCTGAAATCTCAATCTTGTGTAAGATCAGGCCACTGTTATAGTGGCCTTTGTCTTTTTAAACTGTCGGAGAATTGGCAATGTCACATCCCTCGCTGAAGCCCGGAGTTGTCACGGGCAAGGACTACCTCGCTCTGGTCAAGGCCTGCAAGGATGGTCAATACGCCCTGCCCGCTGTCAACGTGGTCAGCACCAACTCGGTCAATGCGGTGATGGAAGCTGCAGCCAAAAATAAATCCGATGTGATTATTCAGCTCTCGAACGGCGGGGCAGAATTTTATGCCGGAAAAGGCATGCCCGACGGTTTTCAGGCCAAAGTACTGGGGGCTGTCTCCGCCGCCAAGCATGTTCATTTGCTGGCCGAACATTACGGTGTTTGTGTTGTATTGCATACCGATCACGCTAACAAAAAATTGATCCCGTGGGTTGAGGCGATGCTGGATCATGGTGAGGCGCATTATAAAGAAACCGGAAAGCCGCTGTTCTCCTCACATATGATTGACCTTTCGGAAGAGGATATTGATTTCAATCTTTCCGAGTGCGCACGTTTGCTCAAACGCATGGCTAAAATCGATATGAGTATTGAAATTGAGCTCGGCTGTACGGGCGGCGAAGAAGACGGCGTTGGTTCTGATGATATTGATAATGCCAAGCTCTACACCCAGCCGGAAGACGTTCTAAAGGCCTATGATTTGCTGACGCCGCTGGGGCATTTCTCGGTAGCGGCTTCGTTTGGTAATGTTCATGGCGTCTATAAGCCGGGCAATGTCAAATTGCGTCCGGAAATTCTAAAAAATTCGCAAGAGCTTGTACAAAAAACTCACAAGACAGCTGCCAACCCGCTCGATCTGGTTTTTCATGGTGGCTCGGGCTCCGATAAAGCCCAAATCACCGAAACACTGGGCTATGGCGTTTTCAAGATGAACATCGACACCGATACCCAGTTTGCTTTCTCGGAGCCAGTGGGGAAATTTGTTGAAGCCAACGCTAAAGCCTTTAAATACCAAATCGATCCTGATGACGGCACACCGTACAAAAAATTCTATGACCCGCGTAAATGGCTGCGTTTAGCAGAAGAAGGCGTTGTTACACGCCTGAACGAAGCGTTTGCCGATCTGCGCTCTGCTGGCAAAACACTTGCAGACAATAGCAAAATATCGAAAGTCGCCTAATTTTTTCTAAAATGGAGAAACTTATATGGATACCGCAATTATAGTTCTGGCACTGGTTGCTATTGTTTTGATTTTCAAGGGCGTCAAGGCCGTGCCGCAGGGGATGGAGTACACGGTTGAACGATTTGGCCGCTATACCATGACATTGAAACCGGGGCTGAACTTCATAGTGCCGATTATTGATACCATCGGTGCCAAGATGAATATGATGGAAACCGTCCTGGACGTCCCCTCACAAGAGGTTATTACCAAGGATAACGCCTTGGTTCGCGTGGACGGTGTCGTGTTCTATCAGGTGATGCATGCGGCCAAAGCCGCTTATGAAGTACGCAACCTTGAGCATGCAACCCTAAACCTGACCATGACCAATTTGCGTACAGTCATGGGCTCGATGTCACTTGATGATTTGCTCTCCGAACGTGATGCGATTAATGCCCGTCTGCTCGGCATTGTTGACGAAGCGACCGCGCCGTGGGGTATTAAAGTCACACGTATCGAGATTAAAGACATCAGCCCCCCCCGCGATCTGGTTGACTCAATGGCGCGGCAGATGAAGGCCGAGCGGGAAAAACGTGCAGTTATTCTTGAAGCCCAAGGGCTGCGGGAAGCGGCTATTCTCAAAGCCGAAGGTGAGAAGCAAGCTGCAGTGCTCGAGGCTGAAGGCCGCAAGGAAGCAGCGTTCCGTGATGCTGAAGCGCGGGAGCGTTCTGCCGAAGCCGAAGCCAACGCCACAACCTCTGTGTCGCAGGCAATTGCCGGAGGCAACACGCAAGCGGTCAATTATTTTGTAGCCTTGAAATATGTTGAAGCCTTGGCGCAGTTTGCCCATTCCCCCAACCAAAAAGTCATCTTTATGCCACTTGATTCCAGCAGCATCATGGGTTCGATCGGTGGTATTTCTGAACTGGTTCACGATGCCTTGGGCAAAGTCGTAGCAAAATAGGAAGGCGCATATATCATGGTTGAATTTTTTTCTGACATGACTTTCTGGCACTGGTTCATTCTGGGTGGCCTGTTCATGATTGCCGAAGTGATGATTCCCGGAGCCTTTTTCTTGTGGCCGGGCATTGCCGCCTTGGTTGTCGGGGTTATCAATCTTGCTGCCTCTGACATGAACTGGACCCTGTCTTTAACCATCTGGTCGATTTTATCATTGGTGACCGTGGCGGGCTGGCTGGCTTATCGGCGGAAGAATCCGAGTACCCGGGCCGATAACGGTTTGAACCAGCGCGGAGCGCAGTATATCGGTAATGTTTATGTCCTGACCAAGCCACTGGAAAATGGCAAGGGCGAGATTAAGGCTGGCGATACTGTCTGGCTGGTTGCGGGTACTGAAACCTTGCCTGCCGGGTCTAATGTCAAGGTTACGGGTACCGATGGCAGCTTATTGATCGTCGAAAAAACCTAGTGATTACATTGTTTTAGCAAAAAGCACGCTTTTTCGGGCAACAGCCAAGAAAATAGCTTGAAATTTCTGTGCTTTAGCGATAAAAAACCCCTCTGATTTATAGGAGTTTGGGCCATGAAAGCCGCGAAAGAAAAAGACCACCCCGATTACCACATGATTAAAGTCGTGATGACGGATGGCACCGAATATGAGACCCGTAGCTGCTGGGGCAAAGAGGGCGATGTCATGCGTCTTGATGTCGATCCCAAAAATCACCCGGCTTGGCAGGGCGGTACCCAGAAAGTTGTCGAAAAACAACAGCTCAAGAAATTCGAAGGCCGTTTTGGCACGTTCCTTTCAGCTGATGGTGGTGACAGTTCAAAAGAAGAAAAGAAAAATTAGGCCATTGGCTTTAAGTTATAGAATTAAAAACGCCCGTTAAGCGGGCGT
>JAMPXY010000097.1 GCA_023700945.1 Alphaproteobacteria bacterium
CAACAGGGTACCAACTCCCTCAAAAGCAATACCGATTACAGTGAGGAATACCCGATTGCCGTGCAGTTAGCCGGATGCGAACCTGATGTCATGGCCGAGGCCGCCAAAATCAATGTTGATCGCGGGGCTGCCATCATTGATATCAATTTCGGCTGTCCGGTTAAAAAAATCGTCAACAGCTATGCTGGTTCTGCCTTGATGCGCGATGAGAGGCTGGCGGCACAAATCATGGAACAAACTGTCAAGGCCGTAGACGTTCCTGTGACAGTCAAAATGCGTCTGGGCTGGGATGAGCACAATATCAATGCCCCGCGCCTTGCACGTATTGCGCAGGATGTCGGCATCCAGATGATCACCGTTCATGGTCGCACGCGCAACCAGATGTATAAAGGAAACGCCAGTTGGGATGCCGTCAGGGCCGTCAAAAACAATGTCAGCATCCCGGTTATCGTTAACGGTGATATTTTAGGACCAACAGAGGCTCTCCAAGCTCGTACAGACTCTGGGGCTGACGGTGTCATGATCGGACGCGGTGCCTATGGCCGCCCCTGGATAATCAAGCAAACTATGGACTATTTCAAACAGGGCCATACGCATACACACCCCGCCTTGCCTGAAATTGCCGCACTGGTGCAAGAGCATTATGACGACATGCTGCACTATTACGGCACCCATCTTGGGGTCGGCATCGCCCGCAAGCACCTCTCGTGGTATTGCAACGGTCTCCATGAGGCCAACCAGCTTCGCCGCGATATCAACAAGCTTGATGATCCCCAAGCGGTCAAGCAGACGATGGTGAATTACTTTACCCAACTGCAAGAACGAGCCGCCAACGGCTTTATCTGGCAAGAAACCTCCCTCCTACCTGACTTGGGAAAAAATGAAGACCCAAGTCCGCAATAGAGGATAATTCATTGAATTAAAAACAAAAAACCCTACAAATTCCCCAACACTCCACAAAAGATGCTGCTCTGCACATGGGATAAGTCCAGCCCCCACTTACAGCAAAATATTTGCATATTCTTAGGCCTCCTATATATTCTGGCCATAACAAACGTACAGTTTAATAGTGCGTATACATGGGAGGTGCTGTAGTCATGGCTACAGACAACAAGGGTTCTGGCGTAGACTTAGAACAAGATGTAAGCGTGAGCACAACTTCACACACAACACCGTCGTGGTATTCAAGGCATCGCAAGACGATATACAAGGCGCTGGCTGGCACCTTGCTCGTGGGCGCGCCTATAGTATTCGAAGGCTGGCGCTCGCCGCTGCAATCTTGGTATTTTAATGGCGTTGCCTCAGGCCGGTTCAACACTCAAAAAATTGATGATCCCCGGCAATTCCCCCCCGCACGCGGGCCACTGGATGTACGTCGCGGCTACGCCAATTTTCAGGACTATGACAGACATCTGACCGAGAAAGGGAAATGGGCTCTTACCTACGCCGCACCTTGGTATGATCGTAATATTCTCGGCCTGCAACTCAACCTGATGGACGTTGAAAAGCCGCAAGCTGGGGCTCTGATTAAAGACGATACCGGTAACGTGCTTTACGAAGCCAAATTCCCGCGTCATGTTTATCAAAGCTTCGACGATATACCCCCTAGCCTGATCAAGGCGCTGCTGTTTGTCGAGAATGCCGAGCTTCTTGAAAAACATCCTGAACGCCAAAATCCGGCTGTTGAATGGGACAGATTTACCTATGCATCTCTGATGCAGTTGATGAAAGCTGTTGGCCTCAAGGGAGACTATCCCGGAGCCTCAACCGCCGCCGTCCAGAAAGAAAAATATAAATACTCTGCCGGTGGCTATACCGGACGGGGCCTCGATGGCATATTTGAAAAATTCCAGCAAATGGGTAGCGCCACCACACGTGCTTACAAAAGTGACGTCAACACTGTCGTGGGTCGCCGTGAAATTGCCCTTGATTACATTAACTCCCTGCCATTATCGTCCTATCCCAAGCAAGGCGATGTCGAGGGATTTGGCGATGGGATGATGCTGTGGTTCGGACGCGATTTCGCCGAACTCAATCATCTGCTGAGAACACCCGAAGACAAAATGTCGGAAGCCGAAATGGCAGAGGCCGGGCAAGCTTTCCGCGAGGCCTTTTATATTGCCCTCTCGATTAAAAAACCCTCAGACTACCTCCTCAAGGACAAGGGCCGGGCAGAGCTGAATGATCGCGTTGACAAGTTACTGCCCTATCTGGCCAAAACCGGAGTGATTTCAGAGCGCCTTAGCAAAGCAGCTCTCGCCGCGCAACTGGAATTTACCAAGGCCGATGAAACCAAAGATCTCATGGCCATTCCGCACAATAAAACCGTCAACTCTCTGCGCACAGAATTCATGAATGCTATAGGCGTACAATGCGGCCTGTACTGTCTTGATCGACTGGACGCCACCGCTATCACTACCGTCAATAAAAAGGCATCTGAAGACGTTACAAATTTTATTCAAGGACTGCACGACCCTGAAAACGCCAAAAAGGCAGGACTAATCGGTTACCAACTCCTGCGTGAAGATGGTTTGCAGGATATTGTCTACTCTGTGGCATTATACGAAGCCGGAGCCGAAGCTAATTACCTGCGCATACAGACCGACACATATCAAGGCGCCTTAAACCTGAATGAAGGATCGAAACTCCAGCTCGGATCAACAGCCAAGTTGCGTACGCTGGTTTCCTATCTCGAAAGCATCGCCTATTTACACGATAAATTTTCTGACAAATCTGCTGACGATTTGAAGGCGCTCTCTGGACAATACACTGACAAATTAAGCTCATGGGCGCTTAACTACCTGATCGAGCAAAAAAACACACCGGAGGCTGACTTAGGCTTGCGCGCTATGCTCGATGCCTCGATGGAGCGTACCTATTCGGCCAATCCGGGGGAAACGTTCTTTACTGGTGGCGGCATTCATCGCTTCAACAACTTCAAAAGCGATGAAAATGGACGTGTCCCCACGGTAAGGGAGTCGATCCAGAATTCTCACAATTTACCTTTTGTACGCATTATGCGTGATGTGATTAATTTTACTATGGCGCACAAAATGAATGTGCCAGACGATATTTATACCAATCCAGACAGTCTGGAACGCAAAAAATATCTGACGCAATTCATTAACACTGAGGGCGAGAAATTCCTTTTCCGCGCTTGGTCGGAACAAAACGGCAAGGATCGCGATCAGCTGTTCGATGTGCTGGTTAACAAAAACCAAAAACGCCCAGCCAAACAAATGGCAGTGATTTATCGCCTGCTTTACCCGGAAGCCCCGGTCGAAGCGATGGCCGCCAAGATTCACGAGGCCACTTATCGCCAGACAGTACAGCAGACTAGCGACCAAACCGACGACGAATATAAAGCCAGTATAGCCGCTTACGTATCAGACAAAATTGCTGATGAGAAAACCACCAAAGCCATAAAGGGCATGTATGACATGTATGCCCCCGGAAAATTTAATCTGAATGACTTGGGTTATCTGACAAAAATTCACCCTCTGGCCATCTGGATGGCGCAACAAAACCTCAAACAGGATCCTCCCACATGGGCCAAGGCTGCCGAAGCCGCCCGTAAATTTGATGATCACGGCCAAAGCGTGATGACGGAAGTTTATTCATGGCTGCTGAAACCCAGTAAAATGGCCGCCCAGAATAAGCGTATTCGTACCACTCTGGAAGAAGTTGCCTTTAGCCATCTCTATACAACCTGGAAGAAGAATGGCTTCTCCTTTGATAGAATGGTGCCGTCTCTTGGTTCAGCGCTAGGAGACTCTGGCGATACGCCAGCTGCTCTCGCCGAGTTTTCCGGGATCATTGCCAATGGGGGAATCCGTAAACCCAGTATCCGTTTTACCAATCTAACACTGGCCCCCGATACTAATGAGCGCCAGCGTAAGTACAAACGCGTGGCAGGCCCCTCGCAGCGGGTTATGCCGGAAGAAGTGGCCGATGTTGCTTTGGCGGCCATGCAAGGCGTGGTGCAAAAAGGCACAGCGCGACGGATTGGCACCCTGACACTAGATGACGGACGCGTGCTCAATATTGGCGGCAAAACAGGCACAGGCGATAACCGCGATAAAGTTTTTGCCAAAGGCGGCGGCCTGCGCTCTTCCGCTGTCAAAAACAGAACCGCTACATTCGTCTTTGAAATTGACGATCCCCAATCAGGAAAACGCTTCTTCGGGACGATTCTGGCTTATGTGGAGGGCCCCGCCGCCGCCAATCACAAATTTACCAGTGCGGTGCCGACCCAAATCACTAAAAATTTGGTTCATATCCTCAAGCCTTATTTGAATGAAGCCTACGGTGCCACAAAGCCAGCGCCGCAATCCACGCCTGTTCCAGCTGGCAAAACGGCAGTTTTCTCGACTCTGCCACCGTTCAAATCCGCACCTTCACTACAATTACATTTTAACCACTACCCGCTACCGGCATTACCAACAATGCCGTTGATTTTTGAACAAGCCCCTGCTCTGAGCTATGGAGATGTCGCGAACAATTGGGATAGCCTTGTCAAAAGAAGGATAGGACCCGGCCCTCAGTAATAGAATTTTTAATGCTGCGTTTTAATTTTACTAAACTCAGCCACAACCTGTGCCAGGTGTGTATCCAGTTCGTCAAGCAAGGTGCTTAACCCATCTACTGCCTTGCTCTGTGACACGGATTCTATTTGAATGGCCTTCTTCTCGACCATCATGGCACCCATTTGCCCGCTGATTGATTTCAAGGCATGGGCTGCAGCAGCTATTTCCTCATAGTTTTCATCCGATAACGCCTCGCGCATATTCGTCACCAATTGCGTCGAGTTATTAATGAATAGATCCATCACTCGTGAGAAAGAATCCTCGCCCAGAGACCTGATGGCATCAAGCCTTGCAAAATTGATAATTTGGGCAATAGAGAGTTGACTTGGCCTTACAGGTCGCTCGACTGCCTTATCAGCCCCCCGCACCCATTTGAATACTTTAGCCTCCAGCTCCTCTATTAAGAACGGCTTCGATAAATAATCATCCATACCAGCATCAAGGCATCGTTTTTCATCTTCTTTCAATGCATTTGCCGTCAACGCAATAATTTTAATCCCCCGCAAACGAGGATCATTCATTTCACGAATTTTTTGTGTAACTTCAAAACCATTCATAACAGGCATTTGGCAATCCATAAAGACAAGGTCGTAATTTTGCTTGGATAACATATCGAGAACCTCTCGACCATTTGATGCTATATGCACAGTCACGCCAGAACGCTTGAGCATGGCCGTAAAAACTTCCTGATTAACAATATTATCTTCAGCCAGCAACACATGAACACCCTCAAGAGCTAAACAGGTATTTTCAACTTCTGAAATTTTGTTATCGCTCATCCCGAAATCGGTGATCATATTGCGTTCGCTAAGAGATATCTTTTCAAGATGGCGTAAAATTGATGAGAGATTGAACAATTGAACAGGACGTAACAAGGCTGCGGCGACCCCCAGCCTGCGCAAATCATCTAGATTCTGATACATCAGATGATCGCCCAACATAACAACCGTACCGCGATCAACCAATTGCTGCTCTATAAGATTGGCTGCTAGATCCCTACCCTTAATGCCAGGCAGGTAGCAATCAATGAATACGTAATCAAAAGAAGAATCTTGCGCCTTCGCTTTTGTCAACAAGCCTTCAACACTACTAATATTCGATGAAATTTCGACATAGTGTCCGACATACTCAAGCATTTGGGCCATAACTTTGGCCTGCAACGGATTATCATCAATAACCAGAGACCTCCTGTGAAGAGGCAAAAATTCATCAGACAATGTCGATTTTTTATTCGAATTTTTATCTAGATCCAGATTAATTTCACAGAAAAATGATGATCCACGCCCCACCATACTTTCAATCCGGACATGGCCATCCATTGCCTCGACGAGTTGACGGGTAATTGCCAACCCCAAACCTGTACCACCAAACTGACGTGCAACTGACACATCACCCTGATCAAATTTATCAAATATCCTTTCCAGACGCTCCGATGGGATACCTATCCCTGTGTCATGAACCGCAATTTTAACTTTAACTTTTTCATCACTGAGCATCTCAGATGACACTTCGAGGAATATATGGCCTTTATTGGTAAACTTAGCCGCATTCCCACACAAGTTATTCAAAATTTGGCGGACACGCAGTGGATCTCCAATAAAGTTTACGGGCTGGTCAGGCTCAATCTGCAAGATAAAATCCACCTGACTGCCGTCCATCTTTACAGAAATGGCATGAGCCACATCTTCGCACACCTGCGCAAGACTAAACGGCACATGTTCAAGCTGTAGATGACCGGATTCAATTTTAGAAATATCAAGGATGTCATTAATGATATATAGAAGATTATTCGCCGATGACTGTATATGTTCAATATAGTACCGTTGCTGAGGCGCCAAATCAGATTGAAGAACCAACTGAGTCATGCCCATGATCCCATTCATGGGTGTTCTTATTTCATGACTCATGCTGGCTAAAAATTCACTTTTTGCATTATTGGCAGCCAAAGCATCCTTCTTCGCCTCTTCGAGATAAGTAATATCACTTTGCGCCCCGATAACGCGAATAACTTTTCCGTGCTCATTCCTTACCGCACGAGCACGCGATAGGATATACATCATATGAGCATCTTTATGCACAAATCTGTAGACGCCCGAAAATTCTGTTTCCTGTCCGGTAAAATAGGAAGACATATTCTGGCGCCACGAAGCGAGATCATCCGGGTGAATAACCATCTCGGCACCGAGTAGACTGTTTGGTATTTCGTGATCTTCATAGCCAAACATTGCTTTCCAACGTGGTGACAACCACAAAGTTTTATTTTCCTGATCCCAATCCCAGACACCGTCCTGTGTTGCAGAAAGTGCGACTTCGAGAAGTTCTTGCTGTTTTTTCCACTCAGATATGTCTTCAACAACGCC
Source organism: Alphaproteobacteria bacterium (assembly GCA_023700945.1). Classification (GTDB taxonomy): domain Bacteria; phylum Pseudomonadota; class Alphaproteobacteria; order Micavibrionales; family Micavibrionaceae; genus Micavibrio_C. The sequence goes on from JAMPXY010000097.1 coordinate 6,947, forward strand.
CAGATATCCAATGTCTCGACCCTGTTCATCTTTAAGAGCCGTCACAGATAATTTAACCGGGAATTTTCCACCATCCTTTTTAACGAAAGTCCACTCGCGACTTTCCGCACCCTTTTCTGCCAGATTAGATATAAAGACATCAAAGTCTGGCGCAACAGGTCTGCCGAGGCTCTGGGTGAGTTCGCGTGCTCTCTGGATGACCTCTTCTTGGTCATGCCACAAAGCCGGCGTGTGCTTCCCGATGACCTCTTCTGCCTTATACCCCAACACTTCCTCAGCCTTGCGGTTAAAGAGGACAACTTTTCCCTGGGCATCTGTGGCCACAACCAAATAGGAAGTACTGGCAAGAATGGCACGACTTAAGCCTTCTGACTGGATAACTTTTTCCAGCAATGCTTTTTCCCTAAGCTCGGCTTCCTTACGGGGAGTAATGACCTCGGTAAACATGACAATGCCCCCGATTTCATTCTCTGAAATCATCCATGGGTGAATAGCCCACTTGTTC
>JAMPXY010000098.1 GCA_023700945.1 Alphaproteobacteria bacterium
ACCGCCATCAGTTTCGCAGATGAATTGATCAGTAAATCTGGCGTGTTTGCACACATCACAATGATCACCCCGGCTACCACAGGTAAAAAACCAAGTAGCCGCCCCCAGCTTTGTAACAGGCAGAACAAAATCAACCCACCAGTAAAACTTAACAAGGCTGGTAATGGCCATGCGGCAGGCATGGAAACCGCATGCGGCAAGTGGGCCACTTCATGAGAAACCCAGATCATGCCGCTGATCCCTTGCCCCATCACCCATAAGGCGGGAGCTTCCCACCCCATGGGCATCAGAACATACGCCAGCAACATCGCCGGCATGACCATAAATGATATCAACGGCACCGCCAGCAAGTTGGCCAGCAGGCCAAAATTGGCAAATTGCTGGAAGTGGTAAACGCTGAACGGGGCCGTCGCAATACTGGCGATCACCGTTGTCATGCAAATTCCAGCCAGATAAATTACCCCCCGACGAAACCATCCAGAGCGCCTATATACGGCCACCCACTGATCACGTGTGGATTCATAAAATGCGACCAATCCCATGACAGCAGCAAAAGACATCTGAAAACTGGGTCCGACCAGAGCCTCAGGTACCGCGATTAGAATCAGCAAACAGGCAATTGCCACCACCCGCAATGAAACCGGAATCCGATCCAACATCACTGCCAGCAAAACAAGTCCCGTCATAATCACTGAACGCACCGTGGGCACTGTGGCCCCCACCAGTCCCATATACAAAACTGTCAGCAGCAGTGCCCCCAAGGCTGCATATTTTTTTATCGGATGGTAAACCGCAAAGGTGGAAAAACAGGCCATCAACAGGCGTAAGGTAAAAAATATTACTCCGGCGATCATAGTGATATGCAAGCCTGAAATCGAAATGATATGCACCAATCCGGAGTTGCGCATATCCACCATATCGGCTTCTGAAATAGCCGCACGCTCCCCTGTCATCAGTGCAGCCGCAATCCCGGCCTCACGCGACGGGATCACTCGCGCAATCCGGTCGATTATGTACTGCCGTAAATTCTCGAGCCATAAAAAACCCCTGTCATCTGCCAGCTTGGTCACAACAGGTTCGCGGTAACTAAAACCAAAAGCCCCAATCTGCCTGAAATAGGCCATACGCTGAAAATCATAAGCTCCAGGCGCCACCGGTGCCGAGGGCGGCTTTAATTCGGCCAGTACTGTTATCTGATCCCCGGGACGCAAACCGCTCGCGGGGATTTTTCGTACCTTCAGGCGCACAGTGCGCGGCGTGACTTCTGTGGCCAATCGCTCAATCGTCAGATCCTTAAGTAAGAGGCGCACCCCCGCGCCCTCCTCCAGTATATCAATGGCCGCAATCGTCCCCGTTACATCCACTGGGCCCAGCGGCTTTTCCAGCAACGGCGCGGCCACCATCAATGTACGCACCTTCGCCGCCGCCATGCCCGCAGCCCCTAAAAATGCCGCGATTGTCACTAACGCCAGCAGATAAAATAGGCCATGCTGCAGACGCCGCGGCCAGAGCAGCACCAGCCACCCCGCCATCAGCGACGGCAACATCAAACAAAGCCACAGGGGCGGTTCACTACGCAGAGAAAAATAAAGGGCAATCCCCATACCCAAACAAATCGGACAAAACAGGAAAAGACGTTCCTTCTGGGCAAAAACCAGCGCCCACAACTGCGCAGCCCAATCAGTGTCCTGACCGGCTTTCACACCCGAATAATGCTGAATTTCCCCTTCCCGGGCCATTCGGCGGCAAGCTCCCTGTTGCGTTTATTCTGAAAAGTCTTACACTCTCCCCCACCCAATACAAGGGCTAAAACAAGGGCTTGAAAATGAGCGTTATTACAAGAATTCCTCCGTCCCCCACCGGCATGATGCATATCGGCACTGCCCGTACAGCATTATACAACTGGTTATTCGCACAACATCACAAGGGGCAGATGCAATTCCGTATAGAAGATACCGACCGCGCCCGTTATGCCCCCGAATTTGTTGAATCCATCAAGGACGGCCTGAATTGGCTCGGTCTGACATGGGACGGTCCGATCCTGTCGCAATTCGACCGCCGCGACCGCCACGCCGAAGTGGCTCATGAGATGCTGAAAAGCGGCAAAGCCTATTACTGTTATTGCGCTCCTGAAGAACTCGAAGCCATGCGCGAAAAAGCCAAAGCCGAAGGATCTCAAGCCTTCTATGATCGCCGCTGGCGGGATAGCTCCACAACACCACCTGCAGGCGTCAAGCCGGTGGTACGCATCAAAGCTCCGATTGGCGGCACCAGCGTGGTCAACGACAAGGTGCAGGGCGAAGTCGTGGTCAACAACGAGCAACTCGATGATTTCATCATTCTGCGCTCTGATGGTACTCCTACCTATATGCTGGCTGTGGTGGTTGACGATCACGATATGGGTGTCACCCACGTTATTCGCGGCGACGATCACCTCAACAACACCTTCCGCCAGAATATCATTTACGATGCCATGGGTTGGACCGTACCTGTTTATGCGCATCTGCCGCTGATCCTCGGACCTGACGGCGCCAAACTTTCCAAACGCCACGGCGCGACCGGCGTGGCCGAATACGCCAACATGGGTTACCTGCCTGAAGCCATGCGCAATTATCTACTGCGTCTGGGATGGAGCCACGGCGACGATGAAATCATTTCCACACAGCAAGCGATTGAATGGTTCGACCTCGACCACGTGCACCGCTCTCCCGCGCGTTTCGACTTCGCCAAGCTCGAAAACGTCAACGCCCATTATATGAAGGAAGCCGACAACCAGCGCCTCGTTGATCTGGTTGTCCCGTTTATTGAAAAAAAAGGCATTAAGGTTGATGATCTGGGTAGGCAGCGCTTACTGGCCGGAATGGACGAACTAAAAAACCGCGCCAAAACGTTGCTGCAAATGGCTGACGAAGGCGCCTTTTATTGTAAATCCGTACCGCTGGATTTTGATGAAAAAGCCAAAGCCAATCTTGACCCCGCCGTCCTGAAAATTCTCGCCGAGAAGTTCAACCAACTTGAGAATTTCACGCCAGAATCCATTGAATCAGCTTGCAAAGATGTTGCCAATGACCTTCAAGGCGGTAAACTCGGCAAGGTCGCTATGCCGCTCCGCGCGGCCCTGACGGGCACGACCGTGTCCCCGTCAGTATTCCATGCAGCCGTCATCTTGGGGAAAGATGAAGTTCTGAAGCGCCTGTCTTGTATTTCTTGACATAATTAATAAAAATCAAGGATTATCCTGACAGAACTCCAGTACTGGATACATTCATGAATTGGCGCCTATACGGTCTCCGTAACTATCTTGGTATAGCCACCCATTATGGCAGCATGGCGGCTATGGCAGCCGTTTCCTGTGCCTTGGGCAGCCCTTGGGTGATTGGCGGCGTGGCCCTGTTTTCTACCGGCTATTTCTGGGCAAGACTCAGAGATAGCAAACAGGTCATGGAAAACACTCTACAGCCCCATCCGGATGTACATAAACTCTCGCCTCGGCTGGGAAAAATCGCCCGTGAACTCTATCAGGCCTCAGGGCTGCAAGCGGATCAATACCCGATCTATGACTTTCGCGCCAAACCCATTACAAAAAACGATAGCCCTGAACAGGCAAATATCAAAAAACAGATCAACAAGGCGTTGCATGCCACGCGCCTGATACCAAACGCGGCAGCGCTGCATTTGGGCCGGCCCGTAATCATGATTTCAGAACCTTTGCTGGCACTGCTCAGTGACGATGAGGAAAAGGCAGTTCTAGCACACGAATTCGCCCACGCGGCCGCCCGTCACCAACACGTGAATATTCCGCTCACTATACTGGGCACGATGACAAGATATATCAACAAGATCACTGTGATCCTTGCCATGTTTGCAAGCGGCTTCTGGGCCTTTGCAGGGGGAATTGCGACGCAGATCGCAACTGGCAGAGCCGCCAGAGCCCTGCAATCGCAAAAGGACCTTGGTGCCGACAACTCTGATTTGACTTTGATCGATCGCCACAGGAAAGGCATGATAAACCGCAACGTCAACGCGGCCTCAACGCTTGCCGGAGTGGGTTATTTCAGCTTTGTTAACCCTGCCTTTGCGCCACTATGGGCCACATTGGTCGTGGTGAATACCGGTATCAAAGTTGCCCTCGGCGGTTTAAGTCGGTCGCTCGAATATCAAGCGGATAAGGGCGCGGTCAAACTCGGCGCCAACCCCTTGGCCCTTGTCACAGCGTTAAGAAAATTGGATACGCTGCAAACACGCTCGATTGAAAGGGCATGGGGCGGCAAAGAAAATATGCCCCAAGTAGACCTGATCGACCGCGCATGGAAAAGGGCAACAACCACTCACCCCGCCACAGCACAGCGGATTGGCCGCCTGAGCGCCCTGGCGCACCGTCAAGGCTTCGGCACAGAAGCCATAGACAAAGCAATACAAGGCCCGCTGGACCTATCGCCTACGGCCTATATTCCCTATGACACCATTCACAAGATGGCCACGCGCTTGATGCCCACCCCTGCCGCTTAATGGCATAATTCTGACAAATCACTCTCCACAGATTGTTAACTTTCCGGGGTGTACAATCCGGTTCACGGTTTGATCTTGCTGCATAGCAGGATTATATTTCTTCTTTAGTGAATCACTCTTAGCCCTATAGGTTTCTCAATGTCCCAGCCCGAAGCCAAACCCGCCGCCGTCCCCGGTGCCACCTTCACCCTGACAGATGATGAAACTGGCAAAAGCTGGAAGCTGCCGGTACTGGAAGGCACTGTCGGCCCCAAAACGATTGATGTGCGCAAGCTCTATGATGAAACCGGTATGTTTACTTTCGACCCCAGCTATACCTCGACCGCCAGCTGCAAATCCCGGATCACCTATATTGATGGCGACAAAGGCCTCTTGATGCACCGTGGTTACAAAATTGAGGAACTGGCCGAGCAAAGTACGTTTCTGGAAGTCGCTTACGCCCTGCTCTATGGCGACCTGCCCAACAGCACTCAATATGATGAGTTCGTGCATAACGTCACCTACCACACCATGGTGCACGAGCAACTGCACTTTTTCTTCCGTGGCTTCCGCCGTGATGCCCACCCCATGGCCGTCATGTGCGGCGTTGTGGCAGCGCTCGCGGCCTTCTATCACGACTCTCTTGATATCTGGGATCCTGAACAGCGCGAAATATCAGCGCACCGCCTGATCGCCAAGCTGCCAACATTGGCAGCCATGTCTTATAAATACTCGATTGGCCAACCCTTTATGTACCCGCGTAACGATTTAAGCTTCTCCGAAAATTTCCTGTATATGTGCTTTGGGGTGCCGGCAGAACCGTACAAGATCAATCCGGTATTAGCCCGCGCCATGGATAAGATTTTTATCCTTCACGCCGATCACGAACAAAACGCTTCAACCTCGACCGTCCGCATCGCGGGTTCATCGCAAGCCAACCCGTTTGCCTGTATCGCCGCCGGAATTGCCTCGCTCTGGGGACCGGCGCATGGTGGCGCCAATCAGGCCGTTCTTGAAATGCTTGAGCAAATCGGCCACAAGGACAATATCCCCGAATTTCTGCGTAAGGTGAAAGAGAAACAGGACAATACCCGCCTGATGGGCTTTGGCCACCGTGTCTATAAGAACCACGATCCCCGCGCCCAGGTTCTCAAGAAAGAATGCGATGCCGTCTTGAAAGAACTCGGTGTCAACGACCCGCATCTGGAACTGGCGATGGAGCTGGAACGTATTGCACTCAGCGATCCCTATTTCATCGATAGAAAATTATTCCCGAATGTTGATTTTTATTCCGGAATCATCCTGAAGGCTATGGGATTCCCCACCAGTATGTTTACCGTGCTGTTTGCTGTCGCCCGCACAGTCGGCTGGATTTCCCAATGGAAAGAGATGATCGAGGAACCTGCGCTCAAAATCGGACGTCCCCGTCAGCTTTATACGGGCGCCACCGAGCGCGCCTATACGCCGATTGATAAACGTAAATAATCCGATTAAGCCGCCATTGATTGTATGAACGCCGCCGCCTGTTGCGACGGCGTTCCTGCATGCTCACCCTGAATAAGATGCATGGCAGTACGGAAACCTTCCTTTTGGTAGGTCACGGCGTTATAGTCACGCAGATATAAACCCGCGGCCTTGGCCAGTTTTTCAGACTGGCAATCCTTCTGAATAAATTCAGGCACCAACGGATAATCCAGCAATATGTTGACCAAATGAGCATATTTAGAACTCACACGCGGCCGCAATAACGCATAGGTCAGTGCATTCATGCGATAACCAATCACATGCGGCACGCCAGCGACAGCCAGCTCCAATCCAACCGTCCCAGAAGTGGCGATAGCTGCATCCATCGCCGCAAAAGCATGGAATTTGTGTGAAGGATCATTGATGACCGTGGTGGTGCACGGCATATCCTGTAACAGATTACGCGCCAGTTTTTCCACATGCGGCAATGTTACACTGACAACATGAAGATCAGGGTTGTCACGGGCCAAAATAAGTGCAGCCTCACGCAACACCGGCCCCATGCGATTCAGCTCACCGACCCGACTGCCAAACAGTAAACCCAATACCTTCTTGTTAGCTGGTATACCGTAATGAAGGCGGACACCCGAAGGGTCTGTGTGGTCCCATCCAGCCTCCAGCACTGAATGGCCAACAAATTCAGCCTTCATTCCTTCGCGGGTAAAATAGCCCGGCTCAAAAGGCAAAAGACAAAGAATGCCATCATAAAGTGCGGCCACTTTTTTGGCTCGCTCTGCTCGCCAGGCCCACACGGTAGGCGCCACATAATGAACCATCTTTCCCTTATACCCGGCATCACGCAAGGCCTTGGCGACACGAAAGGAAAAATCTGGAGAATCTATGGTAATAACCAAAGCAGGATTCTTGCTCATGATATCCTGCACGGTTTGCCGAATACGGGTCAGGATCAGCGGTAAGCGCGGCAGAACTTCCGCCACCCCCATCACCGACAAATCTTCCATAGGAAAAAGGCTTCGCAGGCCATGCCCCCTCATGGCTTGCCCGCCAACACCATAAAATATCGCCTGTTTGCCTGCACCTTGCTGCAGAGCCTGCATCAGGCGCGCACCCAGCATATCTCCCGAAGCTTCACCGGCTATCAGGTAGTAAGACATATCACAGCTCATCGGACACCTCCTCAGGCGTGATCGCCATCACAAACAATTTATGTTGATTGGCAAGGAAAGAAACCTCATCAGGCTCAACAACCAGACTGCGTCCGGTCTCAAGTACAATTCCTATCATGCCTGCCTCTGCGCACAGCCGCACAGTGTCTGGGCCAATCGTGGGAAGATCCAGTGTTTCATCCTGTCCGGGCTTGGCCAGCTTCACCAAAACTCCCGAGTTACCCTTTTTACGATACATCCCGCAGCGTCGAATTAATTCATCGGTTCCCTCTGTCGCTTCAATGCCCAAAAC
>JAMPXY010000099.1 GCA_023700945.1 Alphaproteobacteria bacterium
AAATCAAGGTGATGCTGGCAGATGGACGGGAATTTACAGCACGTTTATCGCTGAAGGATGATCCGTCTGATGTTGCCTTGCTGCGGCTTGATACGGATGGACAGGTACTGCCATACGCTGAACTTAAATCCAGCGAGTCTCTGGAGGTAGGTGATCTGGTACTGGCGATTGGTAATCCGTTTGGTGTGGGCCAGACCGTAACCAGCGGTATTATATCAGCGGTGGCACGCTCTTCTCTTGATATCAACGATTATAATTTTTTTATTCAGACAGATGCTGCGATCAATCCGGGCAATTCTGGGGGGCCACTGGTGGCGATGGATGGCGGTGTCATTGGTATTAACACGGCTATTTTTTCAAAATCCGGAGGTTCGCTGGGTATTGGTTTTGCGATCCCCTCGGAGATGGTACAGTCAGTAATCGCCGCAGAGGCGGGGGGGCACAGTGATGTGGTCCGGCCGTGGCTTGGGGTAACGGCACAAACAGTCACAGCAGATATTGCTGAAAGTTTGGGGTTAAGTAAGCCGCGGGGCACCTTGATTTCAGCTTTGCATCAGGCCAGCCCGCTACGTGCCGCCGGGGTTAAGATCGGCGATGTTCTCGTGACGCTCAATGGTCATGAAATCCGTGACCCCTCGGAGATGAAATTTCGTATGGCGACAGTTCAATTGGGCGATAATGTGAAGATCGGCTATTTGCGTAAGGGAAAAGTCATGGAGACGCAAATCAAGGCGATTGCGCCTCCGGATCAACCGCCTCGTGATGAAACATTATTGGCGCAGGGCATTTTTAATGGCGTCACCGTGGCCAATATCAATCCGGCCGTGGCAAGTGAGATGGGGATGGCCAACCAGGAGGCAAGCGGGGTGGTGATAACCAGAGTTGAAGCAGGTGCCTATGCCGCCCGTTTGTTGCGTCAGGGTGATATTATCGTCAGTATCAATGATCGTAAAATCACCGATGTGGCCAGTCTTAAAAAAACTCTGATGTTACGACTGGCGATGCTGAAATTAATGATTGACCGGAATGGTCAGACCCAGCAGGTGATTGTCCGCTAGGTCGTCAGTGGGATTACCGAAAGCAGCAGGCAGATTGATTGGGTTCCTTATTTGTTCTAGTATGGGTCGGATTTCATATATATGCGTGGTTGCCGGGTGCCCGGTGCCCCCGTGGCTAGTGTTCAGGATCAGATGGTGTCCGATTTATTTGCCCAGACTATTGCTGTTGAAGATATGCCGCGGCCGCTGGCAGACCGCATGCGCCCACAGGTGCTGGATGATGTCGTCGGGCAGGCGCATTTAACCGGACCCGGCGGGGTGTTACGGCGGATGGTCGAACAACGTAAAATATCTTCGATTATCCTGTGGGGTCCGCCCGGCTGTGGCAAGACCACACTGGCACGAATATTGGCTGATCATACGGACCTACATTTTGAACAAATCTCGGCGATTTTTTCCGGGGTGGCAGATCTGCGCAAGGTGTTTGATGCCGCACGGCTGCGCCGTAGCCAGGGTCGTGGTACCTTGCTGTTTGTTGATGAAATTCACCGTTTTAATAAATCGCAGCAAGATGCCTTTTTACCGGTGGTCGAAGATGGAACTATCACGCTGATCGGCGCTACTACTGAAAACCCCTCCTTTGAGTTAAATCCGGCGCTGATGTCACGGGCGCAACTGGTGGTGTTAAAGCGGCTGGATGATGAAGCAATTGAAGCCTTGCTGTGCCGAACTGAAAGTGATGCCGGTCAAGCCTTGCCTTTGACGGTTGAGGCACGCGAAGCACTCAAAGCGATGGCTGATGGTGATGGTCGTTATGCCTTGACCATGGCAGAACAAGTTTTTGAACAGGGACGTGAACTGGATATTGAGGGGCTAAGTTCTTTAGTCAGTCGCCGCGCTCCGCTCTATGATAAGGCTGATGACGGTCATTATAACTTGATATCAGCCTTGCACAAATCTGTCAGAGGCTCCGATCCGCAGGCGGCACTTTACTGGTTGTGCCGGATGTTGCAGGGGGGAGAAGATCCGCGCTTTATCGCTCGCCGTCTGGTGCGCATGGCATCCGAGGATATTGGCTTGGCTGATCCACAGGCTTTAACGGTGACATTGGCTGCCTGGGATACCTATGAACGTCTTGGTAGTCCGGAGGGTGAACTGACACTGGCGCAGGCCCTGATTTATCTGGCTACCGCGCCCAAATCAAATGCAGCCTATATGGCTTATAATAGCGCCCAGCAGGCGGCGTGCGATACCGGATCATTGATGCCCCCTGCCCATATTCTGAATGCGCCAACCCGGTTGATGAAGGATGTCGGTTATGGCCAAGGATATCAGTATGACCATGATACGCCTGAGGGTTTCTCTGGTCAGGATTATTTCCCCGAGGGAATGAAGCGGCGTGAGTTTTACAACCCGGTTGAACGCGGCTTTGAGCGGGATATCGCCAAACGTCTTGAATATTGGGATAAGCTGCGGGAGAAAAAACATGGATGACCGTGCCAAGCTACGGCAGGACCTTGAAAACCATTTAGCTCACGATGACAAGGAAAAGGCTGATTTGGCAGCGATGCTGTCTTTTCTGGAAACAACGCCGGATTGTTTCCAGCGCCATCACTTGCCGGGGCATTTTACCGGGTCTGCCCTTTTGATTAATCGCAGTGGTACACAGGTATTATTAAATCATCATAGGAATCTTAATACATGGCTGCAGTTTGGCGGCCATGCCGATGGTGATCCCAACTTATTTGCTGTTGCCTGGCGTGAGGTGCAGGAGGAATCAGGGTTTGAGAGAATAGAACAAGTTACCCAGCATGTCTTTGATGTTGATATTCACCCCATTCCTTACAATCCAAAAAAGGGGGAGCCTGCACATCTGCATTACGATGTGCGATTTATTTTCCGTTTGGGTACGGATGACGACATGTTTCGGATAAGCCCGGAATCAATAGATTTGCGTTGGTGCAATTATGATGAAGCTCTGGCGCTTACTGGTCCCGGTACTGTGGCGCGGATGCTGGAAAAATGGCAGGCGTTGTTATAGGCTCTGCCAAAAAATTATGATTGATAGAAAAGTTATCGTTATGGGTCAAAGAAAATGCTACCCCCTCTTGCCCCGGCGCCCTTTTTATCTGGTGCGCCATGGTGAGAGTTTTGCCAACCGTTTTGAATATCCGTCAGGGCGCATGGATACGCGCCTGACTCCAAACGGATGGAGTCAGGCGCGGCAAGCCGCCCTGATTGCTGATCGCCTTGAGCATAAGCCTGATATTATGGTCGCCAGTGCCTTAGTCAGGGCGCGGGATACGGCTTATCTTATTCAGCAGGTGGGACAAAATTGTTGTCTGAAGATTGATCGTCATCTGGGTGAGCAATATTACGGTTCTTATCAGGGTGTGGCCAAACAACGGATCGTGGCAGACCATGGTCATGAAATTTGGTGGAAAAATCCACAAGATGGCGAGTCGCTAGAAGTCTTTAGTCATCGTATCATGGGAACATTGGCGCGCTGGTTGGGGCGCTATCGCCAGCCGATGTTTGTTGCTCATGGGGGACTGTTTTCGGCCTTTAGTCATGCCTATGGCCAGAGCTTGCGCGGTATACCCAATGCAGGCATTTTCCATTTTATCCCGACTAAAACGGGGTGGCAGCTGTGGCAGATAGAAAATGCCAGCGGCGTGAATAAAACGGCGCTATACTGTCAACTATGAAATATTTTTTCATATCAATGTTTGTGACATTATTGGTGGCCTGCAGTCAGACGGCAGTACCGGAGGGTGAGATGGAAAGATTGCGTGCCAGCTTGCCATCGGAACAAGATCCGCCGGCCGCTTATAATCGTCAAGGGATAAGTGTGCCATGATTAATTTACTGGCAGTAGCGGCAGGCGGGGCTTTAGGAGCGCTTCTGCGTCATGGGGTCAATCATCTTTCGGCAGGGGCGGCATTCCCTTGGGGAACGATGGTCGTGAATATCAGTGGGTCGCTATTAATGGGGTTATTTATAGGTATGTCGGCATTATTTCTTGATATACCGCCTGCGTTGAGAGCCTTTCTCACGGTGGGAATGCTGGGGGCTTTTACTACTTTTTCGACGTTCTCGATGGATGCAGTTCTACTGTTGGAAAAAGGTCGCCTGATTGAGGGTGTGTTATATATTGCAGGTTCGGTGGGGCTGTCGCTCTTGGCGCTGGTGCTGGGTCTGGTCATTGTAAGGATGATGCCAATATGAATGAAGTACAACAACTGCCCGTCGTCGATGATGATGATGGTCAACGTCTGGATCGTTGGTTGAAGAAAGTCTTGCCTGGCGTTCCCTACGCCTTGCTGCAGAAGATGCTGCGTACCGGACAGGTGCGGGTCGATGGCAAGCGCGCCAAAGCTGAGACCCGTTTGATAGCCGGGCAAACGGTACGGGTGCCACCGTTCGATATCAAAAACGGTAGTAAAAGCGGCAATCATTTTATCGATGAAGCGGGTGATCTCAAGTTCCTTGAATCGTTAGTGATTTACGATGACGGCGATATCATGGCGCTGAACAAGCCCTATGGCCTGCCAGTGCAAGGCGGTTCAGGTATCAGGCGTCATATTGATGGTTTGTTGGAATTGATGACCAGCAAGAAGGGAGTCAAGCCGCGTCTGGTGCACCGTCTGGACCGTGACACCTCTGGCATTTTGCTGGTGGCGCGGTCCTTGAAAATGGCACAGGCTATGGGGGCGATGTTCTCAGGACGTCATATTCGTAAATATTATTGGGCGGTGACGGTACCTGTACCTGAAGTTACAGACGGCACCATTCGTATAGCCTTGATCAAAGGCGATGGCCCGCACAAGGATATGATGGTGGTCGATGAAGTGGATGGCAAGAAGGCCAGTACCGAGTTTCGTGTTCTTGATCGCGCCGGACGTAAGGCAGCATTTGTTGCGTTTTGGCCGCGTACTGGTCGCACTCACCAGATTCGGGTGCATGCGGCCTCGGGATTGAAATGCCCGCTCTTGGGAGATGAGAAATATGGCGGCGATCTCGCAGATTTCGATGATATGGATTTATCCGGGCGGTTGCATCTGCATGCCCGCCGCGTGATTTTCCCTCATCCCGTAACCGGCAAGCTGATTGATATTACAGCGCCCCTGCCGGATGATTTGCGCCGGACCTGGAAGGCCTTTGGCTTTAATGCCAACCTGAAAGAAGATCCGTTTGCCGATATAGAGCTTTGAGCCTCCCCCGGGGAGGGTTATAATCGCCAGCGTAATTGCAGGATGCGACATCCGATGGCTAGTGTTATTTCCAGAATTCATATCTATGTGACTGTTATGCTGGTGTTGGCTGCCGGGATCTCTGGGCTCTGGTATTCTGCCAGCGGCTTTTATCCGCAGGCGGCGGCGGAAGGCCGCTTCAGGCGCGATTGCGTTGAGGGCCAAGGTGTTGCTGCCGCCGTGCCCGAAACATGCCGTAGTGAGTATGCGATCAGGGCAGCCTATGGCGGTCTTGATATTCGGGCGCTAGTTGAAACGAAGCGCCGCCGCATGGCAGCAACGGCTCATCGTATTGCCAGCGGTGAATTGCAAGATCCGCTGCATTACAAGGAATGTATCGCCCGTGGGGAGTGTGCTGAGGTACCCTTGTTGCCACCGGCTTTCTCGAAAATGGATAGTGCTCATATGACCCCGGAGCAGCAAAAAATTAGCGCGGCGTTTTGGGATTTGGTGGAAAGCGACAGGCTGACAGCGCCGATATGTGAATTTATTGCGGAATGCCGGGTGCTCAACAGCGCCAAAATTATAGACTTTGGTTTTTGATGAGGAAGCATGATTTTATTCTTTGATAATGACAAGCCGCAGGCACCGGTTACCGGACGTCGCAAATATATTCGTCGCCTGGTTAAGATGCTGATTATCCTGACTGTGCTTTTGTGCATTAGTCTTTGGGTCTTGAAGAGTCTGGGCGGGAATAGCAAGCCGCTCAAGCTCGGGATGCAGGATTATCTGACAGATGTAACGGGCTATATTGCGCAGGTGGATTCGCTGGTAGACATGAGATTTTTTCCAATGTCCCATATCTCTTTAAGCGGTCTAAGCTTACATAAAATGATAGAAAAAGAGCAGATTCCTGCTGATCAGGCTAAAACGCCTACTGAAAATTCTCAAGTTTTTCCCTATCAGAAGACAGCCTCTGATTTTTTTGATGCCGGACCACAAGTGGCTCATCTTGAGAGTTTGGTTGTCACTTTGTCATTTTGGGATGTATTTTTTTCACGGCGACGTTTTTATGAATTTGATCTGCGTGGCTTAGTTTTTGATGAGGGTCTTTGGGGCTTGCAGGCTTTGAATCTTGAAAAATTGGTGCTTGACGGCACCGATCCCCCCGCTTTTATTGGGCAAGGGTTTTATGGCGGGAAGCCCTTTTCATTACGCGTAAATGTTCAAAAAGAAACAAATGGTGCAGGACGAGCGCGTTATAGAATTCCGGATTATACCCCCGTAGTGCTGAGCTGGGGTGAACTCTCTTTGCAGGCGGTGTTAGGCAGTGCCATGGGGAAAGGGATAGATTTGCAGATTAAAGAGTTGCGGATAGGTCAGCAAAATTTCAGCGGAGATATTACATGGCGTGGCGGTTTTAAAGGAACGACCTTGTCAGCCCGTCTCAAGACGGGAGGGGCTGATTTTGTTCTCGAAATGCTGACGGGGCATGATGGTATAACGACGGGAACTCTTGAATTTCCTGTTCTTGATATTGATTATTTATCCTCTTTGCAAAATTCGTACGCAACTGTGGCTGATTTGTTCAGACTAGAGCGGAAAGGCTTGGTGTTTTCGAGTAATCATCCCATGACCTTGGATGTTAAATTCACCAATATCCAGCGCCAGGATAAATCCTTGGGGCATATGACAGCCCAAATTAAAACCGAACCCCGTAAACTCGAAATTCTACAAGTGACGGGTTTGCTCGGTGGCGGGGCCTTGACTGGTGACATGAAGTTTGAGTGGCGTGACCAGCAGCTTAATATGACCGCAGATGGAAAATTGCGTGGGTGGGATTATGCCCTGCATGAAGATAAGCCTGTAGCACAATTGGATATACACGCCAGTCTGCAGGCACAGGCTTCTTCCTGGGCTGAGCTTGTCACAGCTTTAGCAGGTGAAATGATTGTCGTGGCAGAACCTGCCGATCTTGTGGCCATGGACATGCTCTATCAAACCGGATCAATGCTGTCGCTGTTACAAGGGAGTCAGGAACCGGTGGATCCTTGGCCTTTATCTTGCGGTTTTTTTGATGTGTCTATCACAAACGGACAGGCGACGCTGCAACGGGCCTATCTCGATGGAGAGAATAGAGTGATAGAAGGTCGTGGCGATTGGGATTGGCAAACTGGAAAAGTCGATATTCA
>JAMPXY010000100.1 GCA_023700945.1 Alphaproteobacteria bacterium
ACCCGCACGAATCTCAAGAATGGCATTGCGGCTATCGGCGATATCTTTGGGCAGAAGAGCAATCTGCAGCTCTTTCTCCAGCGCGGGAATCGTCTCCTTAAGAGTCTTGAATTCCTCCTGCGCCATCTCTGCCATTTCCGGGTCGTTGAGCAGCCCCTGAATTTCCTCAAAGTCCTTGAGCGATTTTTCGTAGGAGTTGACAGCCAGAACAATCGGCTCCAGCTCGGCATATTCGCGAGAGAGTTTGACAAAAGCCTCTCCCCCCAGCCCCCCCTGCGACATCAGGGCGGCCAGTTCTTCGTGGCGGGCCTTCAATGGCCCCAATTTTCTGAGTAAATCCATAAGACAAGGCAATCTGTTGTGAGTTACGCGATTTTCTTATTATTTAATGATTCAATCTCGGTGGCTTTTTCTTCGACCATTTTAACCAGATGCTCGACGATACTGTCATCACCTTCCTGCAAGCGGTGGGCGGTTTTGCCACCCACATAAACCTGATGAGTGCCCTTGCCACCACCGGTAAAGCCAATATCGGTCATCAGGGCCTCACCCGGACCATTGACCACACAACCTATGACCGAAAGCGTCATGGGGGTACTGATATGTGCCAGACGTTCTTCCAGCATTTCCACGGTCTTGATCACATTGAATTGCTGGCGCGCGCAAGAGGGACAGGAAATCACATTGACGCCACGATGCCGCAGTCCCAAAGCCTTCAGGATTTCAAAGCCCGCCTTGACTTCCTCTACCGGATCGGCCGAGAGCGACACGCGGATCGTATCGCCTATCCCCGCCCATAACAAATTCCCCATACCAATCGCAGATTTTATCGTGCCGGTTCGCAAACCTCCGGCCTCGGTCACGCCTACATGCAACGGATAATCGCAGACTGACGCTAATTGCATATACGCCGCAACCGCCAGAAACGGATCGGACGCCTTGCACGATATTTTAAAATTGAAGAAATCGTGATCTTCGAGAATTTTGATATGGCGCTGGGCGGATTCCACCATCGCATCGGGGCACGGTTCACCGTATTTCTCCAGCAAGTCACGTTCAAGTGATCCGGCATTGACGCCGATACGGATAGAGCAGTTATTATCCTTGGCTGCCTTGATTACTTCACGGACACGGTCTTCCGAACCAATATTGCCCGGATTAATACGCAGGCAGGCAGCTCCGTTCATGGCCGCCTCAACCCCACGTTTATAATGAAAATGGATATCTGCCACCAGCGGCACATGGATCCGCGGCACGATGTGCTTCAGCGCCAAGGACGATTCTTCATCCGGGCAAGAAACGCGGATGATATCCACCCCGGCTTCCTCACACGCCAAAATTTGCGCAACCGTTGCCTCGACATCATGGGTCAGGGTGTTAGTCATGGTCTGAACCGTAATCGGCGCATCTCCGCCCACGGGTACGTTCCCGACCATGATCTGACGGGACTTTCGGCGGTCAATATGCCGCCACGGGCGATGCAATGTGTGATCCTGAGTCATGAGTTTCTTAATATCCTTGCCGCTTATATAACGTCTTTTGCCAGAAAAGGGGAGTTTTTCGCAAGAAGTTGACATGAAGACGCTGGTAATGTTATTTAATTATGAAAATTACGGGATAGACGCGCTTTGTTAACCATCAGTCAGCCTGCTACCACCGAAGCCGAGGCCGAAGCCATTCTGGATGCCAGCTATAGCCTGAGCCATCCTTTTGGCATTCCCACTTTGATTATTGATCCGGCAGACTACCACCCCGCCCTGTTCGAGATGCTGCGTCAACCCGGTCAGACAGTCGAAAACGCGCTGAAGGAAACAATCGCTGGTTTTGCTGTGGCACATCTGCAAATGCCCTCACGTGATGCCCACCAGTATCTGGCAACGCCCAACAGCCAGCATATGGTTATCAAGATCATTAATAAAATCGATGCGGCCCTCAACCAAAACGCCCTCTCGGCCCACGCCTTTCAATCCAATGATCCTGTCTTCAATATCGTGATTTGCCCACGCACCTGCGATGCCGCAGCACGAATACTTAAAGGCAGCCTCTGCATGAAAGATGAATTCATTGCCGATATGCCGGGTTA
Source organism: Alphaproteobacteria bacterium (assembly GCA_023700945.1). Lineage (GTDB taxonomy): Bacteria > Pseudomonadota > Alphaproteobacteria > Micavibrionales > Micavibrionaceae > Micavibrio_C. Next base: position 2,084 of record JAMPXY010000100.1, read on the forward strand.
CGATTCTCAATGGAATTTTTTCAAGCTGTGGCATGAATTTGGTCACGGCCTTTTTGGGCCACCCGAACAACGCGCCGAAAGAGCCGGTGCCTGCGCCTACCGGCATGCGTTTGAAGATACCGCCGTTCTGGCGGCTGTAGCTGATATCCGTGCCGCACAATCTGTGTTATGGTATGACAAACCAAGTTTTCTATTCAAATATGGATGGCCGCTGGTCGAGGAAATTGACAGTGTCACTGATATGACCGCCCCTGCAACATGGGACGACACTGTGGCAACAGCGCAGCACAATCAATACAAAGATCCAGCCATTCCCGCTTTACGGTTTCTGGGAAGTCGGCTACGCAATCATTGCGAAAGAGCATTCAATAATCGGGATTTTGATATGCTGGGGCTGGTCTGTGATCAGATGGTGTATAAAGGCTTCTTTGAAGATGACAATCAAATCAGGATAGCACAGCGTTTTGCGATTGCCGCGCAACGGCTGTCTATCGGCGCACGTGCTTACCAGACCTTACCGCCCTCACGGGCTCCCGGCATTTAGAAAAAAAATCAGCGGCGCGGATTGCGTTTATTAAGGTCACGCAAATAATCAGGTTCCAGCTTGATACCGCGGCGAACATCGCCTTGTTCACCAAACGGCGCAAAGACTTCATTGCCGACACTGAACTCAAGGGCTCCGACATTACCGGTATCAAGCACAAGCCCTTTGACAGAGGCCGGCACAATATAACTGTCCCCTGGCTTAAGAATTCGCGACAACAAAGCCTTGCCTGTAACATCACGAATTTCTACCCAGGCACTATCGCGTAATTTTAGCACCAGCGGCGGCGGCCCTGCTGCCACATCGACGGCAGCCTCTTCGGCAGGCGCAGGCTCCCCTAGCCCCTGATCTATCGGTGGCTTCGATTGCGTAACAGTGCTGGCTGGCGGGAATGGCCCGACATCACCGGTATCTTCGTAAATTTTCTGGGGTACTGGTGGAATTTGATGAACATCCGTAACTTCGATCTCGTTGTTCTGGCGCTGGCTACCCCAGAACACCAGGCCGCCAATCGCAATCGCCAAAAACGCCAGAGAGCCAATGACGATAACCGCATTCGGGCTTTTGCTCTCGGAGGCCGCCACTGGCATATGCAGATCCGGACGATCCACCACCTGGACCCCGATCTGGCTTTTGAAAAGACGGACAATCTGTTCGCCGTCCAATCCCAGATATTCGGCATAAGCTCGAACGAAACCAAACGCATATACCCGGCCCGGCAGATCATCGATCCGTCCGTCTTCAATCGCCTCAAGATGGGCGGTCCGGATACGCAAGATAGCGCAGACATCATCAACACTCTGGTTGTAATATACCCGGGTGCGCCGCAGGATTTCCCCTACAGGCAGGTTGTCTTCATCCACTCTGGCAGCTTGCGCGTTCATGGTGTCCACTTTATGCTAATTTCCGATCGCCTTCCAGCCCATAAGCGGCGTGCAGCGCCCGTACGGCCAACTCCGTATATTCGGCGGCGATCAGCACGGAAATCTTGATTTCCGAGGTGGAAATCACCTGAATATTAATGCCGCGCTCGGCCAAGGCGGTAAACATGGTCTGGGCTACCCCGGCATGGCTTTTCATCCCGATCCCTACAACCGAAATCTTGGCCACGTCCTCATCAAAACGGATTTCAATGCCCGCCAGCCGCGGTTCATTCTTTAAAACCTGCATAGCCCGCTGCAGTTCGGCCTTCGAAACCGTAAAAGTCATATCGGTTTTGCCGTCTTGCGAAACGTTTTGAACAATCATATCGACATTAATATTAGCCTCGGCCAACGGCCCAAAAACCCCGGCGGCAATTCCCGGTATATCCGGCACCTTGACCAGCGTTACTTTAGCTTCATCTTTGCTATGCGCCACGCCGTTTACGACTTCCTGTTCCACGATATCCTCATCCCTTGTCACAAGTGTTCCGGGGTAATCACTGCCGATCGGCTCCTCGAAGGTCGAGAGCACCTGCACCGGTACATTCATTTTCATCGCCATTTCAACCGAGCGGGTCATCAGCACTTTTGAACCGCTTGAGGCCAGCTCATACATTTCTTCATAAGAAATTTTCTTGAGTTTTCGCGCATGCTGGACAATCCGTGGATCGGCTGTATAGACGCCGTTCACATCGGTATAAATGTCGCAGCGCTCGGCCTGCAAAGCCGCGGCCAGTGCTACCGCCGTGGTATCTGAACCTCCGCGCCCGAGCGTCGTCACACGCTGGCGTGAGGTTACCCCCTGAAAACCGGCAATAACCGCCACCTCATTATCATTATCCATACGCCGGGCAATCTCTGTCCCGTCAATTTCAAGAATACGCGCTTTGCCATGCACATCAGAGCACAGGATCGGGATTTGCCAACCTTGCCATGAGCGCGCCTGAATGCCGCGTTTCTGCAAGGCTAAGGCCATCAAACCTGAAGTAACGTTTTCACCACTGGCGACCACCGCATCGTATTCGCGGGCATCATGCAGTGGGCTGATCTCGCGGCAATATTCAATCAACTGATTGGTAACACCGGACATAGCCGACACCACGACCGCAACCTGATGACCACGCGCAATCTCAGCCGCAACCTTGGCGGCGGCGTTTTCGATCTGGGGGATCCCTGCAACCGAGGTTCCGCCGAATTTCACTACTATTCTGGCCATTTCGCGGTATATCTTAGGGTGGCGCTCAAGAAACGCAAAGTCTGATTTTACAGAGGCAAATTTATGGCGAAAGTGTCCCCCACAAGAAAAAGTACGGTTGATCCCGAAGAAATCAGCCATTTTGGCAAGGATTCAGGCCACTGGTGGGACGAAAACGGCCCATTTGCCCCCCTGCACCGCCTGAACCCGGCACGGATGAGTTACCTGCGTGATGTCATCACCCGTCATTATGGCCGAAGCACAGATAATCTTCAGCCTCTCAAAGGTCTTCATATAATTGATATTGGCTGCGGGGGCGGGTTGGTTTCCGAGCCGTTGGCACGCATGGGAGCCACCGTCACCGGCATTGACGCTGACCGCAAAGCCATTGCCATCGCCAAAGACCATGCCCGGTCGAGCGGACTAAACATCAACTATGAGGCGGCCAGCACTGATGAATTGCAAGGTCAGTTTGATGTGGTGCTGGCACTCGAGATTGTTGAGCATGTGGCCTCTGTGGATAAATTTGTGGATGAATGTGTGGGCTTGTGTAAACCGGGCGGCGTCATCATTTTTTCAACCCTCAACCGGACACCAAAATCCTTTGCCCTCGGCATTATCGCAACAGAATACATTCTGCGCTGGGTTCCCGTAGGCACCCATAGCTGGAAAAAGTTTGTCCGCCCGGCAGAGCTGGCCCATGCCCTGCGGCAGGCCGGAGCCGCGCCACAGGAAATCCGGGGCCTGCGCCTGCATCCTCTGCGGCAGGAGTTCGAAGTAGTTGAGAATGATATCGATGTGAACTATTTTATGGTCGCCAGCAACCCTGCGGCTTCCGGCAAAAGGACAAAACGATGAGCAATATTTTTGTGATCATGATGATTGTAGCCATGCTAGCTACACTGGGGTCATTGGCAATGGGTTTGTTCACCATGGTCAAAGGCGGCGAGTTCAACAAAAAACACGGCAACCGGCTGATGCAGCTGCGTGTGACATTGCAAGGACTGGCCCTGCTGTTCTTTGCACTGGCCTCTATGACATCGAAATAAAATCAGACGACAGGCGGTTCACCATCGAAGGTAGCACCTTCGAGCTTAGCACCTATAAATTTGCTACCGTCAAGCTTGGCGCCGGTAAAGACGGCTTCGGTCAGGTCGGCCCCTGAAAAATCAGCATAGCTGAGATCAGCGCCATTGAATTTTGCCATTTTGAAACGCGCTCCGCTGCAATTGGCATAGCGCATGTTTGATTCAGAGAGATTGCAGACACTAGCCTGTTTTTTGCCCCCGGATTCAAAGAACAAGGGACTGAAATCAGCACTGCGCATATCGGCATGGCTGAAACGTGCCCCGCGCATGCTCGACGCCCTAAAATCGCCCCCGCGCAGGAAACAACTGCGGAAATCGGACTGGTCAAGCACGGCACTTTGCAACTGAATGTCGGTGAGATCCATACCGCACCAGCGCGCGCCCACAGCCTTGAGCGCTGTCATTTTCTCACCTGCGAGTGTCAGCAGAATACGCAAATCATAGCCACTGAGATCGAGCTGTTTGCCATCGGCACCCACGGTCGAAACCCAGGTACGGTGATCCTTGATCAGTTTGGTCAAAGGTTGTTCAAGGCTCTGTATCGAGCGCCCTACATTTTCATCGGTAATCGTTGTAGTGAGATCCACACCGCTGCGACGGATATCTTCAATCTGCACCCCTGTCAGAATTGCTGACTTCATATTGGCACCGTTGAACTGGGCCCCCTTGATCTCGGCCTCGGTCAGATCGGCGCCCTCAAAACGGGCGTTGCGCAGGTCAGCCCCGGTCAAATTGACCTTGGACATGATGGCATCAGAAAAATCTGCACTGCTCGCGAGCGTACCCGAAAGTTTGGCACCGGCCAGATTGGCCCCGCGGAAATTAACATTCTGGCTCTGGACAAAGGAGCCGTCGGTCGACAGTGCCCCGGCACGCAAATCGGCACTATCGAGATTGGCCCCAGCCAGATCAGCGCTTTCAATTCGTGCCCCACGCAGATCAGCACGTACAAATACGGTCTTGTTCAGATTTGAATTACTCAGATCACAGGCATAGAGCGTTGCTTCGCGGAAATTCGCTGCCGATAAATCCATCCCTGCCATGACACAACCGCTGAAATCGGCCTGACGTAAATCACGCCCGCTGAGCGACAGCCCGGTCAAATTGGTTTTGCGCAGAATGGCCCGCCGTCCACCGACCCGCCCCTCCATGAAACGCTTATGAAGGTCAGCAATTTCATCGAGCTGGGTCTGGGAAATACGTGGCAGAATATTAGCGGCCGAACTGCTGGATCCTGAAGTCATGAATAAAGTTGTCTATCAGTCTGATTTTGTTACATGAACAGAGTAAGCCATTCAGTATGCAACACAAAGAACGAAAAAACCTTTAAGGCATTTATTTTGAAGCCGCTAAGGCGGGCCTGATAAAATCCTGCCCGTCCGACCCGGCCCAATCTATCGCCCCCGACATTCTGGAAATAATTTTTCTTTCTGGCGAAACAAGCACTGTAATCGGCAGACCCTGGCCACCAATCAGCGGCCATTCAGTCGTATCCACCATATATAATGTATCAACATGATCGAACTTATTGCGGGCCAGCAGT
>JAMPXY010000101.1 GCA_023700945.1 Alphaproteobacteria bacterium
AGCCATGGCCGGGAGTTTATACTTTTAATGCTGATGGCAAACGGCTAAAAATCCTTGAGGCCGTGGCGACGACGCAGACAGCCATGCAACTACCGGGCAAGTTGCTGGATCGTCAGGGCCATATAGCTTGTGGACAGGGCAGTGTCCTCCAGCTCAAAAAAATCCAGCCGGATAATGCCAAGCCGATGGATATGCCGGCTGCTCTCAACGGTCGCTATGTCGGAGTCGGGTCACAATGCGGATCGCCATTACAGTGATCACGCCATTTGCGTAGAAGACGACTGGCCCGCACATTATTTTCTTTAGCAATACTGAGACCGCTCTCCCGGGCCAGAGCTTCTAATTTTTCTGCCGGAGCAATGATCGGGAAAAGCGACAGGATGCTTAAGTAAGTCCGAACGAAACCTGGGCCATGCCACGCCCATTTATCCTGATTGACCTGATCATTGACCAGATGGGCCATTTCATGCAGCAGCAGGGCCAGTTGCGGTCGATACATAATGATTTTATTATTCTGTAAATCAGCTTCGGCGTAAGTCTTTTTCTTTTTGCCGGGTTTGAAGGTAACGACCGGTGCCTCCATATTAAAAATTTGTGCAAGTTTGCCAGTTACAAATTCCATCTGCGGGATGGTGAGAGCCATGGTCTTCAGGCGGAAATGATGCTCCCATCCGTAAACCTCGTTGACCTGTTGATCTTGCTTAAAATAATTATTCTGGGGCGGCCCGTCTTTCTTGTGGCGCTCGAAAAACTGGCGGGCATCGGCCTCGGTTTGAAAGTTTTTGTAGTACCAGAGATGTTGACGTCCTTCGCCGAGCCAGCCTACAGCATAACGGCCTTGGACCGGGCGGGGCTTGCTATCAATCTTGGTTAGAACCAGCACTGCGCCTGATAGCGGGTGCAGGTGCTGCTCGCTGATCGGGGTGTCATCGTTGATCTTTATAAGGCTGCGCCGCCGCCGGAAAATATCCGACAACGCCCCTTTTTTGAAACCCATAAAGTGTACTCCCTGTTATAGATCCGGACTCGTTGGTTTATGGCCCTGATTCATTGTTAAACATTAGACCCTGTTTTCAGGACTTGCTCAAGCCATCAAAAACCGTTATCTCCGACCTATGACAATTCAACGCTGGAAATTAACGATTGAATATGATGGCCGGCCTTTTAGCGGTTGGCAGAGGCAGGAGGTCGGTATCCCTTCTGTGCAGGCGGCGCTGGAGGAGGCTCTTTATAAATTTTGTCAGCAACGCATCACCCTGTATGTCGCGGGGCGTACCGATGCCGGAGTTCACGCGCGTGGTCAGGTGGCGCATTTTGATCTTGACTATGGAGATCGCCCTTTAACAGCCTACGATTTGGCCAAAGCCTTGAATGCGCATCTGCGCGGCGTGCCGGTGGTTGTATTGCAAGCGGAAGCGGTGGCGGCTGACTTTCACGCCCGGTTTATGGCGGTTAACAAGCTTTACACTTACCGGGTGCTCTGTCGCGCGGCTCCGACAACGTATGATCGGGGACTGATTTGGCAAATCTGGCGCAGGCTCGATGTTCCCGCCATGCAGGCGGGGGCCGTCTATTTGCTGGGCCACCATGATTTTACGACTTTCCGTGATAGCGAGTGTCAGGCAAAATCACCATTCAAGACGCTTGATCGTCTCGATTTGGAAATGCTGCCTTACGATGGTTGCGGCGGGATTGAGATTCGTTTCCATGTCGAGGGTCGTTCCTTTTTGCATCATCAGGTGCGCAATATGGTCGGGACACTGGCTCTGGTTGGCGAGGGTAAATGGCAGCCGCAGGACATGCAAAAAGCGCTGGTAGCCTGTGATCGGACTAAGGGGGGGCCGACGGCGCCGCCCGATGGTTTATCTTTGGTCCGGATCGATTATCCCTGAAAATAAAGTTTCAAGATCTGCTGGTAGATGGTTGTAAGGCGGTGCAGGTCGTCAATCGCGACATACTCGTCAACTTTATGAATGGTGCTGTTGATCAGCCCACATTCCACTACTGGGCCATAACGTGAAACGAACCGTGCATCCGAAGTGCCACCGCTGGTGGATAAGCGCGGTTTGCGTCCGGTAACTTTCTCTACTGCTGCCGCGACCAGATCAGTGAACGGACCGGGCTTGGTCAGGAATGATTCGGCGTTTGATGATGTGGTGAGGCTATAAGCCCGTCCGGTATTATCCAGACAGGCTCGTATCCGGTCTGTGAGCGTGGCGGCTGTCCATTGATCGTTGAAGCGGACATTGAAGCGCGCGCTTCCGCGGGCCGGAATAACGTTATCGGCGGGATTGCCAACATCGATGCTGACAATTTCAAGGTTGGTGGCGGGGAAATGGTCTGATCCCTGATCAAAAACCATCTGATCGAGGGCGGACAGCAATGTGATCAGATGTGGTAAGGGATTATCGGCGCGGTCTGGGTAGGCTACATGGCCTTGCACCCCTTCGACAATCAGGGTACCGCTTAATGACCCCCGGCGACCGATTTTGATTTCGTCACCCAGTGCTTCAGGGTTGCTGGGCTCTCCCACCAGCCAGACATCAGCCAGTTGCTTCTGCTCTTCCAGCTGTTGCAAAACTTTGATTGTGCCATGAATAGCTTCAGCCTCTTCATCGCCGGTAATCAATAGACTGAGGGATCCAGTAAAGGCGGGGTTTTCAGAGAGGAATAGACTGATGGCGCTGACGAAGCAGGCGATGTTAGCCTTCATGTCGGCGGTTCCGCGTCCGTAGATCAGGCCTTGATCAATCGTGGCCGAGAAGGGATCGAACCTCCAGAGGTGCGGGTCACCTGACGGTACCACATCGGTATGGCCGCAAAAGCAGAGATGCGGACCATGAGTGCCTCGGCGGGCAAATAAATTTTGAATATTGCCAAACGGCAGGTCATGACAGGTGAAACCCAAGGGGGTTAAGGTTTTACGCAGTATCGCTTGCGCCCCGGCATCTGCAGGGGTCACGCTTGCGCAGCGTACCAGTTCTTGGGTCAGGGTGATGGGATCAATCTTGTTTATGCTCATGCGGTCAAGCCTAGCAGAGAGGATCCTTAGGGCCAAGGGGGGTGACACGAGGTGCGGCTTATGGTGCCAGTGCTGTGGGTTTGCGGTAGGCCTCTGCCCAGGCGATTTTGTTCAGGGCGCGGGCTTGCGTGATTTGCAACGGATCGAGTCCGGCAGGTAAGGGGTTCATCCGACGCAGGCGTGGCAGGGCCTGGAACGGCAAGGGCCTTTTGTTGGCGGGATCAACGATATCCAGATAGCGGTTGGTAAACAGGATTTGCGCCGTGACAATTTTATTCATCGTCAGCAAGGTAGGCTGATATGCAGGCCAGATTTGAGCTGCCTGAAACAGGATATCGCGCAGGGTTACGGTTTCAAGCAGGTACTCCCGTTGTTTGTCAATCGATTTGACCCCGATCATGGTGGCCATATTATGGATGCGGTCGAGAAACTTTGCCATGGCAGTGACCGGGTCGGCGAGCATGGCTTGGAAATACTGTTCATGATCGGTTTTCGCAGGGTTGCCTGCTAGGGGGAACAGCGAGACATTGTTCATTTTTTTTGCCATGCGGCTGAACTGGGTACTTAAGTTCTCCTGCCAGCCCGGGTGGGTTGCGAGGCCTGCGAGCGCTGGATCCTTACGCCAATGTGCCAGCATATCTTCACGACCCAGATTGTACTCTTCACCAAGATCATGGGTAAAGTTGAGGCAGAGCAGGGCTTCGGTATCCGGCAAGGCATAACCGCTATCCGACAGCGCGATGGTATAGCAGGCCTGACTTAATTCATGCAAGATTGCAGGGGTAATGCCGTCATCACGTTTCTGCTGTCCTTTCAAGTCACGCAGCAACTGCAGGGAGCTTACAGCGTGGTGGTAATCATGGCGCTCCAGCCAGCGCGTGACAAAATCAAGGATGGTCGCGGTTTCATGCGTCGCGGCCTTCTCGCTGTTGATGTAAGCGAGGTCTTGCAGTTGTCCGGTGGCTGTCTGGGGTGTCATGGGCAAAATCGTATCATAGTCATGTTAGTTTAATTTACATAAATTAAAAGGTAGGTGTAGCATAAGGGCTGCCCCTACGCCAAAAAATAAAATCATATTAAAAATCAGTCTCTTAGGAGGTCATTAAGGGCGGTTTTAGCCCGGGTCTGGGCGTCTACACGTTTGACGATGACCGCACAGGCCAGTGCTGGGGCAGGCAAACCATCTGGCCGCGGCGCGGCAGGCAGCGTTCCCGGTACCACTACGGCATAAGGGGGAACGTGGCCCTGCAAGACTTCACCTGTGGCGCGGTCCACGATTTTGGTGGAGGCACCGATAAATACACCCATCGAGATCACCGCTCCTTGTCCGATCCGGACCCCTTCGGCAATCTCGCTGCGCGCGCCGATAAAAACATCATCTTCGATAATCACCGGGGCTGCTTGCAGTGGCTCGAGAACGCCACCAATTCCGGTGCCGCCGGAAATATGGCAGCGTTTGCCAATCTGGGCGCAGGAACCAATGGTGGCCCAGGTGTCGACCATTGTGCCTTCGCCGACATAGGCCCCGACATTCACGAACGAGGGCATCAGTACAACATCCCTGGCGATAAAGGCACCGTGACGGACGTAGCTGCCAGGGACAGCGCGGAAACCGGCGGTGGTGAAATGATTGCCCGTCCAGCCTTCAAATTTGGGGGCCACCTTATCCCACCAGAAAGTGTCACCGGGCGCGCCTTTTATATCTTCATTGCGATTGAGACGGAATGAAAGAAGAATGGCCTTCTTGACCCATTCATGAGTGTTCCAGCGCCCGTCATTCAAGGGTTCGGCTACGCGTAGCCGTCCCTGATCAAGTAACAGGAGCGCATGTTTGACCGCGAGACGGATTGGCCCATCGGTTGAAATACCGATCGAGGTTCGATCATCCCAGGCTTGAGAGACAATGTTCTCCATGTCGGCAATCGACAGGGCTTCAGAAAGGGTCATGGATCTAGCGCCTTACAAGGACATGGTAATAGGCAAAACTGCCTGCAGGCGGTGTCCCTCCGCCTTCAACGCAGCCAAACATTTGGCCGCGCAGGATATTTAGGTCACCGCTGCCGCCACTGTCAACCCGGCCACCATCCGCGTAGGCCCCGGCAAAAACCGGCATGCCAGTACTCCAGAGATCACCTGATGCCTTGGGCGGGTTGCCGCCGGGATTGCTGATCCCAAGTTGCTCGTTGATCTCAAGGCAGAGTGGCTTGGTGATGTTGGGTAAAAACATAACGATGTCTTCGTTCGCATTATTGCCATCACTGTTGCAGTCATCGTTTTGCAGTGTGCCGACGCTCAAGACACAGGTGTTGCCGGTAATATACCAAGGTTCACCGGCATTAGCACCGTCCGGTACCTTAAGCCAGACGACATTGCCAGCACTAGGCACCGGGCTGAAGACTTTATTGGTTTCCGAGCCGCAGCCGCTATGGTCGTAATTTGCATGACCCCAAAGCGGCGCGTCAAAACATAAGGTGTCATTATTTACGCCGCGAAATGTCATGCGCTGGATGGACTCGGCGACGAAGGTTGCGTACTGAATGATTTCGACACCACGGACGCGTTGGCTGTCTTCTTGTGAGCTTTTAGTACCACCGGCGCGTGTGCTTTGGGTGGCGCTATAACTGAGGGCTGCAAACAAGGCTACGGCAATCAATATCAGAAACAACACATTGCCTTGCTGGGAGGCGTGGGCTGGATTTACGTGGGCTGGTTTCATGAAGGGCCCTTTAGAGACAGGCGTATAGCACAATGGCGTTATTAAGACGCGCCTCGAGCATTCATTTTACATTCTGTTGCAGCTCATGCAATATGAGAGAAGATAAATGCTAACGGCCTGTGGGGTTATCATGAAACGTGGCTTGCTTTTCATATTGATGGTTTTGGGTGGTCTCGCGATGATTCCGCCTGTACAAGCGACCAAGGCTGAGGCTGTGGCCGCGCTACCAGACATTCATCGCCAGACCATGTTTTATGATGTTTATGCTGGCGGGATTCATGCTGTGAAAGCTCAGCTTGATGTGGCTTATGAAAAAAGTGACCGTTACAGCGTCAAACTCGGCGCTGAAACTATTGGTTTTCTGGAAAATCTTGTACCGTGGCGCGGCAGTTTTGAAACATCGGGTTGGCGCTTGGGTGAGAAAGGGGATCGCCCTGAGATCCACCGTTCTACGGCTACATGGCGCGGCGATGATGAATTGAAAGAATATTTCTATGATCGTGACGGTACTTTTAAAAAGTTGCGTGTAATTGAGGATAACCAAGATAAAAGCCCCGAGAGTCTCGAGCAGGCCCTGGTTGACGGGACGGTAGATGTTCTTACCGCGACACTTGAAGTGATGAAACATGTCGCGGCGGATGGTCAGTGTCAGGGTAACTCCGAAATCTTTGACGGCAAGCGCCGTTTCTCGATGAAGTTCAGCCATGAAATGGATGAAACTTTGATCCCGACCGACTATAACGTCTATCAGGGTTTGACAGCGCGCTGTCAGGTTGAGGTAAAGCCGGTCACCGGCGAATGGCACAAGAAGCCGCGCGGTTGGCTTTCTATTCAGGAACAGGGTCGCCAGAAGGGCAGTTTACCGACAATCTGGTTTGCCAAGGTTGCCGAAGATGGCCCGGCGGTGCCGGTTAAGATTCGGGTGAAAACCGAATATGGCACTTTGTTTATGCACCTGACCGAATATCACAACGGCAGCAAGGTGATTAAAACAGCAACCCGGAAATAAGCCAAGGCGATTTTTCTGCAATCTGTTGAAACACAACGTGAATTGATTTGACCCCTCTTTCATAAGAAGTAAAAGAGGGGTCAGTTATTTATTCAGCCACCAGGACAGTCAATGACGAAAACAAGTAAAAGCAAACATGATCTCGCCGTGATAATACTGGCGGCAGGGCGCGGCACGCGGATGAAATCAAAGGCGCCTAAGGCCCTACATCCTTTGGCAGGAAGACCCCTGATTGGGTGGCTGCTTGCAACGGTGCAATTGCTGAAACCGGCGCGGGTGGTGGTGGTGATCGGCCCGGATATGGATGATCTGCGGGCGGCGGTGGCCCCCGTTCCTTGCGTGGTGCAAGCCAAGGCCCTTGGTACAGGTGATGCGGTCAAGGCCGCACTGCCGGCGCTTAAAGGCTTTAAAGGTGATGTGCTAATCCTGCTCGGTGATATGCCGTTGATTTCGCGTGCGACCCTAAAAGGTTTGATCAAGGCGCGACATCATGATCGTGATACGGGATTAGCGGTGCTGGGGGCGGTTTATGATCACACCCCTCCCTTTGGTCGTTTGGTTGAAAATA
>JAMPXY010000102.1 GCA_023700945.1 Alphaproteobacteria bacterium
AAAATCCGTAAGGAAGAAGGCCGTGTTCAGCGTGATGCCTTCCTTAGTGCTGCCAAGTTCATCATTGAAAGCATGCACTCGCTTTCGGTCGATCTGACCCGTCTGATGGACGGTGAAGTTCCAGAAAAAACATGGCGCGCCTTCCAGAAGGGTGACGTCGGGGCCTTTACCCGTCGCCTGGCGGCTTTGGGTACGGAATTGCCAATGGATCGTCTGCGCACCAAATTTGCCGATGATACGGAATTCCGTACCTATGTGCAGCGTTTCCTCCGCCAGTTTGAGGAATTGTTTGAACAGGCGGTGGCTAATGATCATGGTGATTTGCTGGGGGCAACCTTTGCCTCTTCTGATATTGGAACGCTTTACGTAACCCTGTGCCAAGCTGCCGGGCGTGAGCCCAAACTGAGCCGGGAAGAACGTAAAGCCGCCTAACCTTTTCATAAGTCATTGAAAAAATTGAATATTTAAAAATTACGGGGGTTGAGTAAGCCCCCGTAATTGCTGATAATCTTTTGTTGAGGAATTTTGCCTATCCTTTTGAGAGAGACAGTAAAAGCCGATTTTCCAGTGGGGGAAGACAATTCATGCCCAAAACCAAATTTTGTCAGGGTATTTCTGACATATCAGACAGCTACGATGCCTTCATCATTGATCAGTGGGGTGTCCTCCATAATGGTGAAAAAGCCTATGAGGGTGTTATCGAATGCCTGCGAGAACTAAAAGGGCGCAATAAATATATCATTATTCTTTCGAACTCAGGCAAACGTGCCGAAGAAAACAAGGTACGACTCCAAGAACTCGGGATTGGCCCCAGCCTTTACGATGAAATTGTTACATCGGGGGAAATCACCTGGCAGGGGCTGCAGGAGCAAAATGACGGGTTCTTCACCAACATTGGTAAAAAATGCTTCTTGATGAGCCGGGGCGGCGACACCTCAATTGTCGATGGCCTTGATATAGAACTGGTCAGCAAGATTGAGGATGCGGAGTTCTTGCTGATTAGTGGTTCTGACGCGCCACAAAAAACCATGGTGGATTACTATGAACCAATCTTGCGCATGGCTATCCGTAAACGTCTCAAGGCGATTTGTGCCAATCCGGACAGCCAGGCTCTGATTGGTGAAAGCTACGTATTGGGACCGGGTATGATTGCCCGCCGTTATGAAGATTTCGGGGGTGTTGTCCATTATATTGGCAAGCCGCACAAGCCGATCTATCAGCATTGTATCCGCCTATTGCAAACCAAACAGATTTATCCCGGTGATACGGTGATGCTGGGTGATACTATGGCGCACGATATTCTGGGGGCGGCCTCGGTAAACATTGATACCTGCTTGGTTAAAAGTGGTTTGCATTTTGGCACGTTTAAAAATTGCAAGACGCCAAACGAAGTCGACCGGGCCTTGAATGTACTGGTGCTCCAGTACAACAATGTCCGCCCGACCTATCTGGTTAATCGCATCAACTGGGGTAAGGCCCTGCCTGATCGGAAACATAAAAAACGCAAAACCGGCTGATTTTATAGTTTAGTTGCGGCCGGAGCGGCTCAGCAGAATTTCAACGGCGGACATTAACTCAGGCAGTTTACGCTCAACAGCTTCTTCGCCCTCGTGAATCAATTCATCGGCGCGCTCGAATTCCAGCAGGCCAATATGGCCGATCCGTGGTTTGATGTGAACGTCCGGTGGATCGCCCGCCAGACGTGACCGGGTCAGTCGATCTTGAATAATATTGAGTGATGATACCATCACACCAAACAGACTGGGGCTGTTACCATCGCGCCTGAACATACGCTTGGTCAGGCTTGAAGTGCCCAGTGCCTCTTCGGCTTGCTCGGAGATATGGGGGTCGCCAAAAACATCAAAGCCCAGAACTGTCTGATACCCCGTTCCGGGCTTGCTGGATTTGCCAATCATGTCACCGTTCAAATCGATAGCAATCGTCAACCGTGCCCCCAAAGCCTGACAGACGGATACGGGCACGGGATTGACCAGTGCGCCATCAATCAGGGTACGACCATTAAGAGAGACGGGTGGAAAAATCCCGGGCAGGGCAAAAGATGCACGCATGGCATCAACAAAACGCCCCTTGCGCAACCAGATTTCATGGCCAGTGACTAGATCGGTGGCAATCCCCACAAAGGGCATTTTCATGTCTTCAATCAGCAGATCACCAAAATGTTCCTCTAGAACGGCTCCCAGCCTGCGGCCGCCGATTAACCCGGCACTGCGCACACGAAAATCTAGATAACTGAAGATCCTCCGCCGGTTAAGGCCGCGGGCCCACTCCTCCAGCGTATCGAGCTTATTCGCCAAGTAACAGCCCCCGACGACCGCGCCAATCGAAGTTCCCGCCACTATATCGGGCTTGATTCCATAACGAGTGAGTGCCCTCAGGACGCCAATATGGGCAAAACCCCGTGCCATACCACTACCCAGTGCCAGACCAATCCCGTTGGGTGTAATTAAAGACGGATTTTCCTGAGGTGGGGTAGGGATCTCTGACATTACGCTTGCGGGCCTCCATCTTTATAGGCTATCACAATTCAATGACAAAGGATACCTCTAAGCCATTGACCCACATAGACTCTTCGACAAAAGGGATGATTGTCCGGCTGGTGGGCGTCTACCTAAAACCTTATTTGCGACTGTTGGCTTCGGCAGTTTTTTGGATGGTGTTGTCGGCGTTAATGACGGCGGCTTTTGCCAAGCTGGTCGAGCCTATTTTGGATCAGGTGTTGGTCAACCGTCAGGTGAGCATGATCATTCCGGTCAGCGTCTCGGTCTTTCTGGTGTTCTTGCTGAGCGGTATTGCCACGTACCTGCACACTCTGCAAATGAATAAAATTGGCCAGTCGATTGTGGCCGATATCCAGCGTGATCTCTTTAGCCGCTTTCTCGGGCTTGATCTGCAGTTCTTTCATGATAATCCGAGCGGTGAATTAGTCTCGCGGATCGTCAACGATGTGAATATCCTCCGCGCTACCGTCTCTGACGGACTGACAGGGATTGGTAAAAACTTGCTGACGCTGGTTCTGTTGATGGGGTTGATGATCTGGCAGGACCCGCAATTAACCCTGATTGTTTTTGTGGTATTTCCGGCTGCCGCCTTTGCTATGAGCCGGATTGGCCGCAAACTTCGTAGTATATCCCGTCATATGCAGGAAGAAACCGCAACCATGACCTATACTCTGGGGCAGATTTTTCAAGGAATCCGTCAGGTTAAAGCCTATGGCATGGAGCAGTACGAACGCGATCGTGCCGGGGTGGTTATTGATAAAGTCAAAAAACTTTCGATCAAGGGCACACGTGTTGGCACGCTGACTACGCCCTTAAATGAGGCTCTGTTGGGGCTCGCCCTGATGGGCGTCATTATGTATGGCGGTTACCATGTTACTTCTGGTGAACTGACGCCCGGAGAATTAATGTCGTTTATCACAGCGTTTGCCCTATCTTACGAACCAATCAAACGCTTGTCCAAACTCTATAATACAATCCAGCAAGGTATGGGGGCGGCTGATCGGATATTTGCGATGATGGACCGTCAACCTGATATTCAGGACCATCCCGGAGCACAAACGCTCAGAACACATAAACCTGAAATCCGGTTTGAGGCAGTAAGTTTTCAATACGCAAATGGCGAGGCCGCTCTGCATGATGTGTCCATATCGTTACCCGCCGGGCAGGTGACGGCCTTGGTGGGCCCCTCCGGTGCTGGTAAAACCACAATCATGAATCTGATCCCGCGCTTTTATGAGGTGACACAGGGACGGATTCTGATTGATGGAATTGATATACGCGATCTGTCATTAGCCAGCTTGCGGCAGAACATCGCCTTTGTCTCTCAGGATATTACAATTTTTGATGATAGTGTCCGGGCCAATATTGGCTATGGCAGGGCAGGCGCCAGTGCAGAGGATATCCTTTTGGCCGCACAGGCAGCAGCGGCTCATGAGTTTATTTTAAGTTTGCCTCAGGGCTACGACACAATCCTGGGTGAAGATGGCGTCAAATTGTCAGGCGGCCAACGGCAGAGGATATCAATAGCCCGGGCGATCTTGCGTAATGCCCCTATTTTGTTGCTGGATGAGGCCACTTCGGCGCTGGATAATGAATCCGAACGCTTGATTCAGGCCTCGCTGGCGGAGTTGCAAAAAGGCCGGACGACATTGGTCATCGCCCATCGACTTTCGACTGTTCAGCATGCTGAGCAGATCATTGTGCTGGATGCCGGGCGCATCACGGAGACAGGGAAACACGACGATCTGCTAGCCATCGGCGGTCAATATGCCCGCATGTATAAGGCAGGCCTGAATGCTTAGTATCACACCTAGGCTCAGGAAAATTAATGGCAAACGCATGATAACCACGTTTCTGATTGCTTATGTCTCTGTAATGGTGGCCACGTATCTCAACCAACGCAATTTGATGTATGTGCCTTATCAGGTGTTCCCCAATCCGGCACTGATCGGTGTTGGGGATATGCAGGAAATCAGGGTTACCACGGCGGATAATCTAACCTTGCGTGCGCTTTATGGTGCTCCGGCGTTATCAGACCAGCCAGTGATTGTTCATTTTCATGGGAATGGGGGCAGTATTGCCATTCGTGGCAATAGGGCGCGTTATTATATCGATCACGGCTATGGCTATATGTTGGCCGAATATCGTGGTTACGCCAGTAACCCGGGAAAACCTTCCGAGCAGGGTTTGTATGAGGATGCACGGGGTTATATCAACTGGCTGTTGCAGCAAGAGGGTATGCAGCAAAATCAGATCGTTCTGTATGGCGAGTCGTTGGGGACGGGGATTGCCACCCAGATGGCTCTGGAGTTTCCCGCTATTCAGGCTGTGGTTCTGGAGGCTCCTTATACCACCATGCAAGCGGTGGCGCAGACACATATGTTCTGGCTCCCGGCTTACTGGCTGGTCAGGGATCGCTATAACAATATCGACAAGATCGCCCAGGTGCAGGCCCCGGTTCTGGTATTACACGGGCAGAAAGATCGTGTTGTCCCTTTCCGGCACGGCAACGCCGTTTTCCAGAAAGTAAAAAGTCCAAAGCGCTTTGAAATCTTTAGCGAGGCCAACCATATAAATCTTTACAATCACGGGGCAGGCGACAAGGTTCGTGATTTTCTGGCTGCGCACCGGGCTGATTGATACTATTCTTCCTTATATTGATTCACATTCTGATGAACGGATAATGACGCCATGACTTGCAGCGATATTATGGACAAAGCCCCCTTAAAGCTGACGCCGGAAATTACGGTAGAAGATGCGCTGGCGCTGATGAAGAAAGCGGGTGTACGCGCGGCGGCTGTTACAGATGCCGCAGGAACCGTGATGGGCCTTTTCAGCCTGCGTAACCTGACAGAAACCATTTTGCCGGTTTCTATGGTTTCCGATGGCGGTTTTGCCGGGGTGATGATCGAGGCAGCCCCAGGCCTAAACCTGCGCCTGCAAGGTGTTATGGTACAGACCGTGGCGGCTGTGATGGATCGCCGCTTCTCCCATGTGTACCCGGATACATCCGAAGCACAGGCCGCGCGCTTGATTTCTCAGAACGGTGACAGCGTGATCGTTATGGATGAAAATACCGGAAAATTGCTGGGAATGATTAGTGATCAGGGCATGATTGAGGGATTGCTCAAATCCTCTCAGGCTCGTGCCAAGGCCGTCGCGCAGTAAAACGATGCTGAAAAAAAAGCTTCTCCTCCTGTTTATCCTCGTGGCTGTTGCCACTGCAGGTGGTTATGGCTTGTTCCACACCATGACCTATGCTGATGATGAAATTCGTCAGGTGGGCCCGGCGGCATATCAGGATGAAATCAAAACTGAAAAGCTGCAGATTATTACTGCGGCAGGGCAAACTCACACGTTTGCTGTAGAGGTGGCGCGCACCCCGCCACAGCAAGCCTACGGCTTGATGAACCGTAAATCGATGCCGCGCGATCATGGTATGCTATTTACCTTCCAGACCGAAGCCGGGCGCTCATTCTGGATGAAGAATACCCTGATTCCGCTGGATATGGTTTTTATCCGCGCCGATGGTACCATCCATCATATTCACGAAAACGCTATTCCGCACGACTTGACACCTATTCTCTCAAATGGACCCGTGAAAGCCGTTTTGGAAGTCAATGGGGGGCGGATGGGGGCCCTTGGTATCGGGCCGGGAGACAAGGTTAGGCACAAATTTTTTGCTGTAGCCGACCCCTGATCTTAAGAATTATGGTTTTCTTTCATAAAACAGAGTGTTAAGGTGGCCGCTGTCGGGGTGTAGCGCAGCCTGGTAGCGCATCTGGTTTGGGACCAGAGGGCCGGAGGTTCGAATCCTCTCACCCCGACCACTACTTGAATTCCGAGGTTCAGAAATGACCAGTGTTCGTATCTATAAACCCGCAAAATCAGCGATGCAATCAGGGCGTGCCAAAAGCTTGTCATGGATTCTGGAAACGGAAACCGAGACAGCGCGACGTCCAGAAGACCTGATGGGCTGGGTTAGTTCTGGTGACACCCTCAATCAGGTAAAAATTGCGTTTGAGACGCTGGACGATGCTGTGGCTCACGCTGAGGCACAAGGCTGGTCCTATAGCGTGACAGCTCCGCAGCAGCGTAAACTGCGACCACGCAACTACAGCGACAACTTCAGGTATATTCCCGCTGAGAAGAGAACCTGATATAAACACAGGTACAAGTGATCGCTTTCTTTTCACAGGCGCCCGTAGCTCAACCGGATAGAGCACCTGCCTTCTAAGCAGGGGGTTGCAGGTTCGACTCCTGCCGGGCGCGCCATTCCCCCAAAGTCTTTCTTCTCAGATTTATCGATCTTTTCTGTCACTAAAAGGTGATTTTCCGAAACAAAAATTGACACAAAAAAAGGTCCGGAGACCTTTTGGATCTCCGGACAAACGGCGGTAATAGAGGGTGTGTACATTCTTTATATGCCACTTCCGGATTCGCTGCAAGAGGAAAAAATCAAATTTGTAATTTTTTTTATCCAGTTTCGAAACTTTCTGGAATATTCGCACGTACACAGGTGTATTAAACAAATAATATAAGTAAAAATAAGTAAAAACTACAGTGTTTTTAGTAATGTTTAATTTACAAATTAGTTTTTATAGCAAAAGAATTATTATATTAACTTAGTATACTGTAATTATTACTATAAATAGTTTTGATTTTAAATATGTCACTTGCATGCCCGTAATATATACGGGCGGGGTAAAAT
>JAMPXY010000011.1 GCA_023700945.1 Alphaproteobacteria bacterium
CAACGCCAGTACATCTACCACCGAAACCGCACCATCTGGGCCCAACAACGGATTGATATAAAAATTACCCAACCGCGGATTACCACTGGCACCCGCAAGAGCCTTGGCCGTCACAGGCCGCTTTTGCCGAACAGCCGCATCAAGGGACTCAAGAAAATAACGGGTGTCCGTCGAGGAAAGAAGAACATCGAGTGATTGCCCGAGAACCTCCTCCCGGGTTTTGCTAAAGTAGGCAAGCGCCTTATGGTTGGCTTCCGCGATGACAAAGTCATTCCGCCCCCGTACCTTGATCACAAATCGCGGTACAGGCATCATTTCAAACAGTTGCTGATGGTCTACATCGGCGCGTGTCTTCTGATGGATATCATCGGTCAATTCGTATACAGCCAGCATTTCTAAAACAGAGGCCCTATCTTATAGAATAAAGAAAATTCTTTATAAAACGGTAACTTAGACGATTTTCCTTAAATCTTGATTTTATATATATTCTGACAAACAAAACCCAGCCTTCCCTGTCAAAAACAAGGCATGCTAAGGGTAAAGTATTAACAAATAGTTAATGAGTTGTGCCAAACAGGCGGTCACCAGCGTCACCCAACCCCGGAACAATATATTTATTGTCATCGAGATGGCTATCGAGCGCCGCCACAAAGATCTTCACTTGCGGGTAAGCCTCATGAACGACCTTCACCCCTTCAGGAGCCGCCACCAGAGCCATGAAACGGATCATGTCCGGCTTGGCACCCTGCGCCACCATCACATCAATTGCATGTTTAGCCGAATTACCAGTCGCCAGCATCGGATCAACCAGAATAAAAAGCCGCCCCTTCGTATCCGGCAGCTTGACCAGATATTCGACCGGCATTTTAGTTTCAGGGTCACGGTAGACACCAATATGACCGACACGCGCGGCAGGCATCAATTCCTCCAAACCTTCCGCCATCCCCAGACCCGCCCGCAGAACCGGCACAATCACAGGTTTTTTACCCTGAATGGTCGGGGCATTCATATCGCACAGCGGCGTTTTGATCTCACGGGTCGTCATCGGCAACGGACGGGTAAGCTCGTAACCCATCAATAGGGAAATTTCCTTTAGCAGCAACTTGAACTCAGCCTTATGGCAGCACGTTTCCCGCATCATGCTGAGCTTGTGCAGTATCAACGGGTGGTCGGCAACGTACAGGTTAGGGAATTCTGCGTGTTCTTTCATCGGGCTCTCCATGTTCACCGGCAGAGTGAACAAAATTGGCGCCCAAGTCAACGGCTTGGATCAGCTATCCAGTTCCTGAACATAGCGGCTTAAAGGGCTTTGTTCAAAATATTCCAGAGTAGTGCTGCCCGGCGCCATACTGTGGAAGCGGGTCAGGTCGTTACGCATATTGGCCAGCAAGTCCTCCAGGGAATCCCCCGGCAATGGCTCTGCCACGCAGCTTGACATGGTCAGGGTAAAATTGCGGCCTTTTTCATCCTGCACCACAATCGCTTCTTCTTCGAGATACCGACGCAGGCGATTATTCGCCGCCGTACCACCGGCCACATCAGAATGCTTCAGGCACATAATAAATTCACCATCACCTGACCTGTAGGCATCGTCAAAGGAACGAATACATTTTTTGATGAGACGTGCCACCGCCGCCAATATTTCACGATGACGCTCTTCGGTGACCAGCCCACGGATCTGGTCGTAGCTATCAATTTGTGCGATGGCCAGACAAAACGGTTTGCCACGGCGCGCCCGGCGTTCCATTTCACGTTCAAGATCAATTGTCATGGCTTTCTTACTGCGCAAGCCCGTCGCAACATCCATCCCTGTATCGGCCTGAACGGCATCATGCTCCATACGACGCAACTGATAAACCAGATCATCATAAAGATTGGTGAATTCGTCATAGATCTTAAAGTCTGGCCGCGCTCCGCTTGTGAGCGCCTCATGCATCAGGTCACTGGCCATTTCATATAATTCGACCTGAATCTTACGTAATCTTTCCAGCGTGACCTTGGCAACAAAATCATCCTGCGCGGCAGAGTGCATCCATGTATTGAAAGATTGTGGTGGGTCAAACGGGTCACCTGAGCGTTCAGGATAAAAAACAGCCCGCATCACACGGTTGTACCATTCCGCATGCTCATCAATGATGGGCGACAATTCCTTGAGTTTGCTATCTATTTCGTAAGTAAGAGCCATAAGCGTCCTGCTGCGAATCCTGTAACGTCCCCACATACTAACATAGATGGAATATCTGGAGAAAAAGTTAACAAAATCAGGAGGTTCTTATATAGCCCAAAAGTCAGGCCTACTCCGGCAACCATTCCCGCTGTAGCTGATCCAGTGTACCGGCACGGATTGCAGCCCGTACCTCCCGCATCAGACGAGTGATTACCGCCACGTTATGCTGGGCCACAATCTGCAGTGCCAGCATTTCCTGTACCTTGAACAAATGATGCAGGTAGGCCTTCGAGTACTGGGTCGAGGCCGGAATATCCATGCTATCATCGAGCGGTGTCGGATCATCCCGATATTTGGCATTGCGCAGATTAATACGCTCTTCCGGATTGCCGCGCATCAGTGCCCAGCCATGACGGGCAATCCGCGTGGGTGATACACAGTCAAAAGTATCAATACCCATGCGGACACAGGTAAAAACATCAATGATCTTACCAATCCCCAGCAAGTGAACCGGACGTCCCGGGTGGATCAGCTCGGAGTGGAGTTGTACGATTTCATGGAACTGCTCCTGTGAGCCCCCGAGCGATCCCCCAATCGCCGTGCCGAAGAACGGGCGATCCCTTGTCCAGGCACAACTTTCACGACGAAGATCCAGATAAACACCCCCCTGCACAATTCCATACAGCGCCTGACGGCCATCATGAGTACGCGCAAACTCAGCCAACGAACGATCCCCCCAGCGGTGTGACCGATGCATGGATTTTTCAGTGTAGGTACGGTCATTATGAAAGGCCGTGCATTCATCCAGTTGATAAATCAGGTCAGCACCCAGCTGACGCTGGATCTGGATTGAGCTTTCCGGAGTCAAAGTCAGCTCACGACCATCGAAATAGGAGCGGAACTTGGCACCCTCTTCCGTGATCTTCAACAGACTCTTTTCACGATTTTTGCCGCGCCCTTTGATCTCGTCGGCCACAGAGCCATGCCCCATCGAGAAAATCTGGAAACCACCGGAATCGGTCATCATTGGCCCGTCCCAACGATTAAACTGGTGTAAGCCACCCATTTTTTCAATCAGATCAGCTCCGGGCTGAATCATCAGGTGATAAGTGTTGCCCAGAATGATATCGGCCTGCGCCTCACGCATCTGTGGCATCGAGAGATTTTTCATCGCGCCCTTGGTGCCACAGAAAATGTAATTCGGTGTTTCGATGGTGCCGTGCGGAGTTTTTAGTTTGCCGATGCGCGCCTTGGTTTTGGTATCACGATATTCAATATCAAAAGAAAAATTCGGATACGTTAACGATGATGGTGGAGTCACCACAATCGGCGCATTTTTATTGGGCCGACGAATCTTCTTCGTGGGGAAGGATTCCGGAGCTGGTTGCTGCTGGGTCATTCGCTATCATCCTCATAAACGAAATGCGCGGCGATGAGCCGCGCATGTATTCGCTCTACGCTCGCACGTAATTACTTTGCCGCAGTTTTTGCAGCTTTCTTCTTGGCCAAACGCGCCGAGATATTCGGCTTCTTCACAGTTGGCTTTTTCGGGGCCGGTTTCTTCGGTGCGGCCTTGCCCTGTGCTTCGAGCTTTTTCTCGATCTGGGATTTGACTTTTTGCAACTCAGTCGGCAGCTTGGTTTTTGCCGTGCTGGTCAACCAGATATCAAGCCCACCTTTATGTTCAATCGTGCGCAGACCGTTCGGGCCCACACGCAGACGTATAGCCTTCCCCAGCACCTCGCTGTAGATGCCCTGATCGTTCACGCTGGGGTTGAACTTGCGGCGGGTTTTGTTCTGGGCGTGGGAGACATTGTTTCCCGACATTTGCATTTTGCCCGTAACCATACAGCGGCGGCTCATATTCGTAATCCTTATGCGAGTGGTTCATTGATTCCGGGCTGGAAATTAGGAGTTTACCCTCGCAAAGTCAAGCAATTTTAAGTGCAAAAATCAGGAGATCTGGGCCACCGCACCTTGCTAGACACAGGCATTAACCTTATAAAAAGGCAAAAGACAGGGAGAATGACATGGAAGCCCCCCCACAATACGATGCGGACGGCAACTCGCTTTATGGCCATCAGGGGCGCTACAGCGACCGCTTTGGTGACCATATCCAGCCACGAAGAGGCTTTACCTATCCTGATAATGGCGATGAAATCGTGGCCCTACAGGACCATATCACACCAGGAAACTCCTCAAAACCTGGGAAAGGGATTATCCGGGCAGGTGATGTCGGCACAGTACTGGGATGCCGCAAGCCGGGTACGTTCGATAAAGAGCACGGCTATATGGGGCTGATCGTTCACTTTAACAGCGTCAGTGCGGTATATTCCTCAGGTCTTGTCCTGTTTTGGGATACTGCCTCGGATCCGCGGAAATTCAGCTTCCGCAAGCCCCAGCCTTAGACCATAAACTCTTAAAAAAGCCGGCCCGCCCAGAACAAGGCCCCCATAAGGCTGGCCAAAAACAGCATGTGCGCGATCAAACTGATATAGATTGCTCGCCGTAGGTGACCGTTTTCAAGCTGAGCCGTGGCATTTTCAGGCCCGACCCAGTCACGGCGGATGGCGCTGCCATCCAGATCCACAGACGGGCCACCCAAACTGACATCCAAAGAGAACGCCATCGCCGTTAGCGGCCAGCCCCCCTGCTCATAAGCGGCAGTTGCCTTTTTGCCCCCTAAAGCACGCAAGGCCCTTGTCATGCCTCCGGTAGGGGTAAACAGCCCAGCCATCGCCAAAAGAACCCCGGCAATCGCTCCCGGGACAAATCCCGCCAGTTTTTCCAGCGCCAAGGGCACTACTCCGAAGCCCTTACCAAAGCCTTCCTTGCCAAAACGCCAGGAGAACCCGGCAAGACAGGCATAAATATAAGCTCCCGGCAGACCGGCGAGTAAAAACCAGAACACAGGGGCCACCACTCCCCTATCAAAGGCACGAGCAGCAAACATCATACCGGTACGGGTAATGCCAAAACCATCAGAACTCGACAGGTCAGTTCGGGTTGATTGGGCAATGGCATAGAACGCCCCCTTGCTAACTTTGTTGTCACGCTGGGCAAAATAAAGCCGCAGGAGCGCAAACCAGACGCTGCCTCCGGTCATCGCCAGCGAGAGCAGCAAGACCTCGGTTAAGCCTTTTAACGGGTGCTCGAGACTGAATTCGGCGGCAGCCTCCCCCAGCAAAAAGAAAAAAAACAGGCCGACAGCCAGCAAAAAGAAGCCCCGGAAGGACAAATCGGCCGCAGGACGTTGCAAGCGGTCAAGCCGCGCGCCAATCCCGCCAAACATGCCATTGACCAGTTTCCACAAAAAGGGGTTAGCATTGCCATGCATTGGCCCGGTAATCATACCAACAACAGTTACCAGCAATAACGCTGCCATGGCCGTATACACCCGGTCAGGGTCATACATGTAGTTCTGTAAAGATAAAAAAAACTCTTTCATGTGAACAGGTTAGGATCTTACGCCCTTTGAGGGCAACCCCGTTTACGAGATATACACAGACAGATGCTAATATAAATTTACGCTGCGTTGCAGAAATACCGGTTGTGCGGTGTATATTAGTAGACGAATCATAGTAAAAACTGAGGAGTATCACTCGTGCTATATCATTTTTTTGATTTCAATCATGCGATGCTGGCACCGGTGCGCATGTCGGCCGAGTTGATGCGGACAGCTTACCAGCACCCGATGAACCCCCTGTCCTATACCCAAGGCGGCCGCTCTCTGGCGGCCAGCGCCGAGATTTTTGAGCGGGTGACCCGCCGCTTTGACAAACCTTCGTTTGATCTGCCGACCACTCTGATTGATGGTCAGAAAATTGAAATCGAAGAGCAAGTCGTGGTCGAAAAACCCTTTGCCAACCTCCTGCACTTCCGGCGCAAAGTCGACCGTCACGACCCCAAAGTCCTGATTGTAGCGCCTATGTCAGGGCATTACGCGACATTGCTCAGAGGAACCGTGCAGGCTCTGCTACCTCATCATGATGTCTATATCACCGACTGGCACGATGCCCGGCAGGTGCCTTTAACTGAGGGGCGCTTCAATCTGGATGACTATATTGCCTATGTCCGCGAATTTTTAAGCTTGCTGGGCTCTGGGGTACATGTCATTGCGGTCTGTCAGCCCGCCGTTCCGGTTTTTGCCGCCGTCGCCCTCATGGAAGCCGATGACGACCCGGCTCTGCCGCTGACTATGACCCTGATGGGCGGGCCGATTGATGCCCGGGTATCACCTACCCGGGTAAATGAAATGGCCGAGCGTAACCCCGGCCACTGGCTGGCCAAAACGGTGGTGACGTCAGTGCCCTTCTATTATCCCGGGGCCTTCCGCAAGGTTTATCCCGGGTTTGTCCAGCTGGGTAGCTTCGTCAGCATGAATCTGGATCGCCATATCGGGTCTCACATGAAGTTCTTCCAACATCTGGTTGAAGGAGATGGTGATTCAGCTGAAACCCATCGCAATTTCTATGATGAATATCTGTCGGTTATGGATATCCCCGGCGAATTTTATCTGCAAACCGTTGATGTAGTATTCCAGCGTTATCTGCTACCGCAAGGCAAGATGGTCTGGAAAAATCCACTTAATGATCAGACTTACCCGGTTGATCCGCGGGCGATCAAACGCACTGTACTGCTGACGATCGAAGGGGAACTGGATGATATTTCCGCCAACGGCCAGACTACAGCCGCCCATGAATTGGCATTAAACCTGCCCTCTGACCGCCAGTATCATCACTTTCAGGAAAAGACCGGGCATTACGGCATTTTTAATGGCCGCAAATGGCGTGAGGAAATTATGCCCCGCATCCGCCACATGATCCGCCAGTTTGATCCCGACACTGATCCTGTACCACCCGCCGATCTGGCTATGGTTTCTGATAAGGCCCCGGCACAATGGAACAGATCTGAACACGGTATTGATGCCGTCAATAAACGCCGAGGCACCAGTGCCCCGCGCAGCCGGAAAGAAATGGAATCGGCTGAATAACTAACGCAGCCTTTCAAAATCATCCACATTCGCACTGCGCCGCAGCATGATTCATATATGGACGCTGGCAGCACGTTTACCCTACAATCCCTGACAATAACGAATAATAATTTCGTCACAGGGGTTGATTACGCATGTTTCTTTATCATGCCCACGAGTTTATGAGCCAGTCGCTCAAGGCAACATTCAATGTGGCGGCCCATGCCCTGTCGTTACAAGCCTCGCTGCTGAATATGTTTGCTCACGCGGCCCATAACAGCGCCCCTCACATCATTCATAACCTGCTGTCATCGGCGCTGGGCCCCGTGGGCCAGCACCCCGCCCCTGCCGGGTTCAGGATAAAACAAACCCAGATTGACGGCAGACTTTGTCCTGTCAGCGAAGACGTTGTGATCGATAAGCCGTTTGGCCGCCTGCTGCATTTCAAATGTGAAACCGGGGATATGGCGCGCAATGTGCCCAAAATCCTGCTGGTGGCTCCCATTTCCGGGCATAAGGCCTCGATCCTGCGTGACACGGTGCGTGAACTGCTGCCGGACAGCGATGTCTATATCGCCGAATGGAAAGACGCCCGGGAAGTCCCTCTGAAAGAAGGATTTTTTGATCTCGATGAATATTTCAGCTATGTGCAGGATTATCTGCATGAACTCGGCCCACAGACCCATTTGATCGGTATCAGCCAATCAACTGTCCCCGTGCTCTCGGTGACATCGCTCATGGCTGCCCGTAAAGATCCTTGCACCCCGCTTTCCATGACTCTCATGTGCGGACCGATAGATCCCCGCATCAACGAAACCGAAGTCTCCCGTTTGACCCGGCAACAAGGAATCGACTGGTTCCGTAAAAACGTTATCATGCGGGTCCCTCACGGCTATCCCGGTGCTGGCCGGCCAGTTTACCCCGGTTTTGTTCAGTCGCTGGGTATGAGTATGGCGGCCCCCCAGAAAAAGAATCAACATCCGCTCCATTCCTTCAATGAATTGTTTGGCGGTCAGGGAGAAAAACTTGATGCTGATGCGCCTTACTATTTACAAATGATCGAACAGATTTTTATCGAGCGGCGACTCGCACGCGGCACACTCACATCGCGTAATGAAAAAATTGATCCGGGTAAAATTGATCGGACAGGGTTGCTGGTAATCGAAGGCTCTGCTGATAACATCACAGCTCCCGGCCAAACCAAAATAGCCCATGATTTATGCCGCCAGATTCCGGCCCATATGCGCGACTACCATTTGGTGGCAGATGCGGGTCACTATGATGTCTTCTCCGGCCCCCTCTGGGAGGGCAATATATCCAATAAAATCAAGCACTTCATTAGAAAGATTGCAGCCTTCGAGGGGATTGCCTATGATCCGCTCCAGGTTGCAGCCCCCTCAAAAGCCGCAACCGTTCAGAGCCAGAAACCTGCTTTGGCCGCCTGATGGTTCCCCTACAGGAATTTCCAGACGTCTATCCACAGGCCAAGTCTCTGGAAACACGCTGCAAAGCAGCACTGAAACCCGCAGAAATCCTAGGTTTTCTAGCTATTTCCTTAGGGATCAGTCATACTAAATATATAGGGTTACAACAGGAAAAAAGCGGCATGTCCGACAAGCTGAGCCATATCAGTCCGCATCTTCGTCTGCAGGTCAGTAAACGGGCCCGCAGGATGGCTTTGCGACTGGATACCAAGGAGCGGGTTGTTTATCTGGTCGTCCCGGCCAAGGCTGACATGACCACAGCCAAGAACTTCGCAAAGGAATACAAACACTGGATTCAGGAAAAAATCGATGCCCTGCCCGAACCAGTGGCTTTTCATGATGGCACGATTATTCCCCTGTTTGGTCGTAATGTCGAGATCCGGGTGAATTATGATTCTAGTTTAAAAAGAACATCTATCGAATTGAAACCGCGAATTCTTTTGGTTAATACCAACAAGAAAGACCAAAAAGAGGTCAGTGACCGTATCATGCGCTTCCTGAAAAAAGAGGCCACACGGGTTATTCGGGCGCTGGCGGTTGAAAAGGCGGCCCGTCTGGGAAAAACAATTGCCAATGTCTCTGTCAGGGATACGCGCTCACGCTGGGGCAGCTGCGCCGAGGATGGTAACCTGTCTTTCTCGTGGCGACTGATCTTTGCCCCATGGGAAGCTCTGGATTATGTGGTCGCCCATGAGGTCGCCCATCTCGTTCACATGAATCACGGCAAAACCTTCTGGAACCTGTGCGCCCGCATCTCGACCGACTACGAAACGGGCCGTGACTGGATGCGCGATCATGGTCACGAACTTATGAGCTTCGGCCACTAACCCTCTGCAAAATCTATATTTCAAAGAGAGTTATCTACCGGGTCACTGATCGGTGTGGTATCTCAAATCTTTGAGATTGCAACTACGAATTTACATGAATTTATTCATGTAAAACATTCATTATAAATGAAAATATTAATATAATTATATTGGATCATCTGGGTCAAGGCCCGGTTCACAGCTTAATCGGATGACATCCGGATAAAATCCAGAGCCCCCTGCAGAATAAATTGAGCGGCGAGCTTATCAACATTCTGTTTTCTTTTTGTTCTGGACATATCAACATCATTGATCAGGAATTTGTTCACCGAGACTGTGGATAAACGCTCATCCCACAGAGCAATCCAAGGGTTTTCCCCAAAGATATCCGGATGATTTCCCATCTCCTGCCCAAAATGCCGAACCGACTCACAACGCCCCCCTATTGTCCCATCCATATTCACAGGATATCCCAGCACATATCCCCTGATCCCATAATCTATGATGATCTTCTTCAGTTCGAGAATATCCTTGGTGAACTTTGTCCGCTCGATCAGCTTGAGTGGTGTTGCAATATTGTGGCCGGAATCCGACAGTGCCACACCGATCGTGCGTTCACCTATGTCCAAGCCCAGCAAACGGGCATTTTTTGGACATGAATCAATGATATCTCTTAATAATCCGACAGCCATGTTGCACTTGATCGTCCTAGGTCTCAGGTGTAAAAGGTTTAAGGAAATTACAAAGGAATAACAAGTATGTCGATTGATAAGGAAACCGTGCGCAAAGTCGCAGGCCTTGCCCGTCTTTCTCTTACCGAAGATGACCTTGAGCGGTTTACGCCTCAGGTTGCGGGGATTGTCAAATGGGTTGAAATGCTGGGTGAGGTGAATACGGAAAACGTTGCGCCTTTGGCAAACGTTGTCAATATCGACCTCAAACTGCGCCCCGACACAGCCAATGATGGCGGCTATCAGAAAGAAATTCTGGTAAATGCCCCCGAGAGCATGGAAGGCTTCTTCGTCGTGCCGAAGGTTGTGGAATAATCCTATGACGACGCACCCACCCCCCAGCAAAGCAATTGTACGCATGGCCTTGTATGCGTCGGCTATACCTTTTGGTATCGGCGGGTTGCTCTGCCTTTTTGACCCCGAAATTGTCCAAGGCTTTACAGGGCTGGACTCTTTGGCCCTCACGGTGATCGGTGCCGCTTTGCTGCTTAGTGCTATTGCCGATATCATCATCGCCACATTTATCTTCAAGGATAGTGATACGAAATGACCGAACTCACACACCAAACCATTGCTGCAGCCCTTACCGGACTAAAAAAGAAAGAGTTCTCGGCCAAGGAACTGGCTGAAGCCCATATCAAGGTGATGGCCGACACTCGCCACCTCAATGCTTATATCACCGAGACACCCGAGCAGGCGCTGGTGGCCGCCCAGGCCGCTGATAAAAACATTGCCGCCGGTGAGATGCGTCCGCTTGAGGGCATCCCCATCGGCATGAAAGACCTCTTCTGCACCAAAGGCGTACGTACAACAGCCGCCAGCAAAATTCTGGGCAACTTTGTGCCGCAGTATGAATCCACCGTCTCAGGTAAAATGCTGTCCGATGGCGCTGTCATTCTTGGCAAAACCAACCTTGATGAATTTGCCATGGGGTCGTCGAACACGACCTCGGCTTTTGGCAATGTCATCAGCCCGTGGAAACGCAGCGATGGCAGTAATGCCGATCTGGTGCCTGGCGGTTCCTCAGGCGGATCTTCCGCAGCGGTGGCCGCGCGTTCATGCATGGCCGCCACCGGTACCGATACGGGTGGCTCAATCCGCCAGCCTGCCGCCTTTTGCGGCATTGCCGGGATCAAACCCACCTATGGCCGTTGCTCGCGCTGGGGCGTCATTGCTTTTGCCTCCTCACTTGATCAACCGGGTATTTTTGCCCGCAATGTCGAAGATTGCGCCATCGTACTGAAATCAATGTCCGGTCACGATCCGAAGGACAGCACTTCAGCCAACAAACCTGTGCCTGATTTTGCTGCCGCCCTGACCGGCAATGTCAAAGGCCTGAAAATCGGAATCCCCAAGGAATATAATGTCGAGGGCATGCCCCCTGAGATCACGGCTATCTGGCAAAAAGGTATGGATTGGCTTAAGGCTGGCGGTGCTGAGATTATAGATATCTCCCTGCCCCATACAAAATATGCCCTGCCGACCTATTACATCATCGCCCCGGCGGAATGTTCCTCGAATCTCGCCCGTTACGACGGCGTACGTTACGGCTTGCGCGTCGAGGGCGAAAACCTCAATGACCTCTATAGCAAGTCGCGGGCTGAAGGCTTTGGTAACGAAGTCAAACGCCGCATCTTGATTGGCACCTATGTTCTGTCATCAGGCTACTACGATGCGTATTACATCAAGGCGCAAAAGCTCCGTCGCCTGATTTATGAAGACTTCATCAATGCCTATCAGAAGTGTGACGTCATTCTAACCCCAACGGCGCCTTCGGCTGCGTTTGCCATCGGCGAGAATGATGATGATCCGTTGAAAATGTATCTGAATGACGTGTTCACTGTACCCGCCTCTCTCGCGGGCGTGCCCGGCATGTCGGTTCCTGCCGGTATTGATGCACAGGGCCTTCCGCTCGGTCTGCAAATTCTCGGTCGCCACTGGGACGAAGAAACCGTTTTCCGTGTCAGTGATTTTATTGAAACCGCCGCCGCCTTCAGTGCCGTACCGCAAATGATTCAGAAAAAGGCAGCCTGAAATCGCCATGATCAAAAGACTGATCACAATTGCGACCTTTGTATCCCTTACCCTCGCACTTTATCCGCAAGGCGGCGCTGCCACACCTGCAACCAAGGCACAAGTGAACAGTATCTTTGAATCATGCTTGGTTGACCCGCCCCAGACTGTCAGTCCTAGCGCCATGACAAGCCTTTGCGCCTGCTATGCTGCGGGATTGATGGCCACAATGAGCGCAGAAGATTTAAGTCTATTGACCTCCTCTGCTGCTTCGCCAGAAGGGCAAAAATTAAGGAATAAAATTCTTACAGAGATTTATGCCCCCTGTGCAGCAGAAATCATCTATGAAACCATCGAACAATCATGTCTCGAAGATACCGATGTTCAAAGCCTGAATGACACATATAATACGGCAGACATTTGCGCCTGCTCAGCACAACAGGCAGATACATGGTTCAAAACTAGGAACCAATCCCTGATGACAGATATTTTGGAAAAGCAAACCCAATCAACGCACCCTTTAAAGGCGTTACTGTCACATCAGCTCCTTGTCAGTACTGTCAAAAGTAACATCGTTGCCTGCACGGCGGAATTCCAATGATGCCACAGCTTCATCATTTCATCCTGTGTATTGGGCTGATGCTGACACTGTCAGCATCACAAGCTCTAGCGCAAAATGGAATTGAATATGCACCAGCAGGCCCCTTGCCGCAAATAAGTACCCCTGATGAAATCAAAGATTTGGCCAATAAACTCTACTCTCGCTGTCGACAAAACCCCGACAATACCTTGAATGAATTTGAGGTTGAGGAATATTGCACATGCTTGTCCGTGCAGCTTTACAATAAACAATTAACTCACAGCGAACGTCTCTATCTGGCTACGGGTGAGGGTCCGCGCATGGATGAAAAGCAAGCCCTCGTAAAAGTGTATAGCCACTGCCTAGGTATTCCGGCCAAGGCGCGGATTTACTATGAATGCACTCACAATCAAAACGCCTACAGTGAAGTAAAGAAAGAACAGGATTTAGAAAACTATTGTCACTGTATAGTAGGAAAGATGTCGGATTTTCTGGACAAGGACATACCGGCCCTGTTTGCCGCAGATGTTAAAAAGAAACTCCCTATGGACGACGACCCTCTGGAACATCTGATGACGGGGCGCTGGTATGTACCGTATCAGGCACGTGCCAAATCGTCCTGTATAAGTATTCACGGGCGCAGAGATTAAGCCCAAATATCATAATGACACGAATGAAAAGGACTGAAAGATGGCCGAAATAGTAAAAGGTGAAACAGGTGATTGGGAAATCGTGATTGGCATGGAAGTCCACGCCCAGATTACTTCACAATCAAAATTGTTTTCCGGAGCCGCCACCGCGTTTGGCGCCGAACCCAACAGTCAGGTCAGCTTTGTGGATGCCGCCATGCCCGGCATGCTGCCGGTTCTGAATGAATACTGCGTTGAGCAGGCCGTCCGGACAGGCCTTGGTCTAAACGCCCAGATTAATATGACTTCGGTATTCGAGCGTAAAAATTATTTTTATCCCGACCTGCCGCAAGGCTATCAAATCTCACAATTCCAGCACCCGATTGTTGGTGAAGGTGAAATTGAGATCGACCTTAGCGATGGCACAGTCAAGCCCATCCGTATAGAACGCCTGCATATGGAGCAAGATGCCGGTAAATCCTTGCATGACCAACATCCCGCTAAATCTTTTGTTGATTTGAACCGTTCAGGCACCGCCCTGATGGAAATTGTATCGCGCCCCGATATTCGAGGTGCTGAGGAGGCCTCGGCTTATCTTTCCAAGCTGCGCATGATTCTGCGTTATCTCGGAACCTGTGATGGCAATATGGATGAAGGCTCGATGCGCGCTGACGTCAATCTGTCAATGCGCCGTCTGGGTGATGAAACACTGGGAACACGTTGTGAAATCAAGAACGTAAATTCAATCAAGGCAGTACAGATGGCGATTGCCTATGAGTCACGTCGTCAAGTTGAAGTTCTCGAAGGCGGTGGCACAATTCGTCAGGAGACCCGCCTGTGGGACCCGGTCAAAGGCGAGACTCGTTCCATGCGGTCCAAGGAAGAAGCTCACGATTACCGATACTTCCCGGATCCAGACCTTCTGCCGCTGGTGCTGCAACCCGATTTTGTCGAAACAATTAAATCGTCATTGCCGGAGTTACCAGACCAAAAGAAACATCGCTTTATGAGTGAATTTGGATTGGGAGCCTATGATGCCAGCGTCCTGATCGCTGAACGCCCCCGGGCTGATTACTTCGAAAAGGCCGCCACAGGGCAAAACGCCAAGCTGGTTGCCAACTGGCTTATGAACGAATTGCTGGCCCTGTTGAATAAAGAGGGCAAAGCCATCAGCGACAGCCCGATCAGTGCGGCACAATTGGGACAACTTGTAGGGCTTATTAGCGACGATACTATTTCCGGTAAAATTGCTAAGGATGTTTTTGCCGAAATGTTCATCAGCAGCAAAGACCCCGCCCAGATTGTCGATGAAAAGGGCCTGAAACAGGTGACCGATACCGGCGCCATTGAAAAAGTGATCGATGAAGTGCTGACTGAAAATGCTGATAAAGTTGCCGAGTTCCGTTCAGGCAAGGACAAATTATTTGGATTTTTTGTCGGTCAGGTGATGAAAAAATCAGGCGGAAAACTTAATCCGGCCTCCGTCAATGACATCTTGATGGTCAAGCTCAAGGGTTAGTCACAAACAATTTTCAGACTCGCGGCGAGACAGAAACTGTTTTTTCTGCCTCTACTCGCAGAACATCTTGAATCATTGTTGTGATAGAGGCCAAATCCAGAGGTTTCCTGATGAACCCCATTGCACCGCCCCTCATGCAACGCAACTCTTCTTGTTCACGGGTACGTGCCGACATAATCAAAACAGGAATATCAATATACTCTGAATTTTGCTTAATCTGATGCAATAATTCTATACCATCCATTCCTTTCAGCTCCAGATCAACCAGAGCCAGATTGGGTCTAACCCGCGCCAAATAATGAAGAGCATCCTCAGCATTGGTGGTAATTTGTGCAGTCATACCCTGCGACATCAAGTCGTTTGCCATTGCAGATGCTACATGTATATCATCCTCAACGATCAATATGTGAGGATGACCGGCACTACCTGGCATCTCTTCAATATTGATGTTAGCCAAGTCAGGGAAATCAATCCGACCCTGAAGGCAAGTACTGCGGCACACGTCTCGCACCCTAATCATCATTGAATCAAATTCCCGGTCCATCACGGAATTAATCCTTTCGCCGGGTAACATGCCCTTGATAAAGCTATCCAGAAAATGATCGGCCTCTCGTCCGACCTCGGTAATCTCAGGAAAGCCGAATGTCGTGCCCGATCCGCATAAGCCATGAACAAGGGCTTGCGCCCGTTGCAGATCTTCACGGCTAGGCAAACTATATTGTTCAAGGTCAAGAATGTTATCAATGATCCTGACAGTATTTTCCAGTCTTTGAATATAAGCCCTCTTCAAACGATTAAAGGCTTGCTGATATTCTACGGGCATTTCATTCATGATTTACATCGTCCCATATTTTTACAAGTGCCTCTGATAAAGTCATCGGATCAAAAGGTTTTGCGATCACCCCTGCGGCCCCCGCCATTTTCATTCTATCAATATCAGATTGTGTAGAACTACCGGTCATAAACACAACCGGAATGCGATGGCAATCTGCCCGCCGCTGTAATTGCTGCATAACCCCCATACCATCCATGGCAGGCATAATGTAATCCAGCAGCACCATGTCAGGTTTACATAAATCAATATTATCCAGCAACTCCCTCCCTGAGGCACAAAGATCGACATGAAAATGCCCTACGTTTTCAAGCGCCAGCTTAATTAATGCTCGCATATCAGGCTCATCATCCGCGCATAAAATTCTCTGCAGTGTTCGCATATAAAATCCTTAGAAAACAATTCTGTAAATTTAAAAAACAGACAATCTACTGCTTAAGTATATAACCTAAAATCTATCGTACATAATATAGTGTAGTACAACTTTATAGGATGATAATTTCGTAAAAAAACCGACAGGGAAAATTGAGCGTATGCGTTTTTTAAATCAAACTTTTATTAAAATTTGTTGTTTGATTATTGCCTTGATTGCCAGTGCCGTTATGGCTGGTTGGTATCTTCACAGCACAATACTGGTTCAGGTACAACCCGGTTTTGCGCCGATGAAATTCAATACCGCCCTCTCGTTCTTTATTGCGGCAGCAGGACTAATTTTATGGAGCTTTCAACAATATAAAATTTCCTTCTCCTGTGGAGCCATTATCGTATCAATTGCCATTTTGACCCTCACGCAATATTTCTTACCTATAACTATCGGTATAGATACGTTTTTTGTGACTCCATTTACCGACTACCGCTCTTCTGCTCCAGGGCGCATGACAGTCAATGCATGCATATGTTTTACACTCATTGGTACATCGCTATGCACGCTATCGCTCTACCCTGCTCGTAAAACAAATATGACTTGGGCGCCCTTTGCAATAGCACTCATGGGCACCATCACACTCTCTATCGCACTGCTCACCACCACAGGATATTTTACCGGTGTTGATACGACCCTGCTGTGGAAAAATTTTTCAGGTATGGCTATACATACATCGCTAATTTTTATTGTGTTGGGATTATGTCTGACCTTGGCTGCCGTTGATATAATGGAACGCATTCCATTATGGCTACCCATTCCCGCATTTTTTGCCCTCTCCGTTGTCACCATGGCTACATGGATGTCGGTCAGCAGCATCGAAGAACGAAATATGCTTTTCAGCATCAACAGTGATGCACGAACGGTAGAACGAATCATTGAAAAATACATGCAGGGTATAAATAAGGCTACAAGTCGTATGGCCCGAAGATGGGAAACCCAGAAATCAACACCAGAAAATGTGTGGCGTCAGGATGCACAAGCCTACCTCGATGATTATGCATCAATGCTGGCCATAGAAGTGTTTGACAAAAACGGTGAGATAAAATGGGCTGTTCCGCAGAGGCTGGAATCGGTCGTAACTAAGAAGGCTTTGCAAGACAGCGAACCTAATCGCCTAGCAATTGAATCGGCCTTAAAAACTCGAGAGCCTCAAAGCACAGCCGTGTTTGACTTGTTAACCGCAGGCAAAGGGTTTGTTCATTACTTTCCTCTGACCATTGATGGCCAGCATGCAGGGATGCTCGCCACCGTAAACAAAATAGGTTTTCTTATAACATACATGGAGCAACAGCTCTTACCTTCAGAAATTAAAGAAAATTATTATCTGATAATCAAAGAAAGTGACGAAGTTATCTATAGCAATGTTCCTATTGGATTCATTATACCCAAACAGCAAACAGTAACGATCACAGTGCCTGTAACAAAAAATAGCTGGCAATTCACCCTGATACCAAACGACAATTTTTATAATGCCTGGGGTAACAAATCTCTGCATATGATTTTAGTCGTCGGGTTTGCAATGGCTTTCCTGATTTCACTATGTCTTTTTCTTATGATCCGCATTTACGAAAAGGAAAAAGTCATTCGCTATTCACGTGACCAAATGAATGACTTCATTGAAAACACTCCCGCCGCCATCGCCATGTGTGATCGCACTCTCAAATATCTGGTCGTCAGTAAAAAATGGTACGAAGATTTTAACATCCGCGATAAAGACATTATTGGCAAATCGCATATGGATGTATTCCCTGATATGCCTCCCCACTGGCTGGTCATCATTAAAAAATGCCTTGAAGGAATATCCAGCGCTTCGCGTGAGGAAAGGATTACACTGAAGAACGGTCGTACCATGTGGATGCAATGGGCTGTCCATCCTTGGTATGATACGCGCGGGGAAGTTGGTGGCATCATCATGTTTACCGACATCATTACAGAACGCAAAGAGGCCGAAGAAAAAATTACCCGCCAGCAAAAATTTCTTGAATTAGCCTTCTCCGCCACTCAAGACGGGGTCTGGGAATGGGATATCAAGGAGAATAAATACTGGTTTTCACCGCGCTGGAAATCCATGCTGGGCTACGATGACCAAGACATACCCAATACAATCGAAGGGGCACAGATTGCCATTCACCCTGAAGATTTCCCCGAAATTATTACGCTGCTGAATGCACTGGCCGCCAAAAGCATCCCCGAATATGCCAGTATCTTCCGCTTTATCAGTAAGGACGGCACTATCCGTCATATTCTCTGCCGTGCCATTAGTGAATGTGATAAAAATGGAGTTCCCATCCGCGTTATTGGTGCCCATACTGACATCACCGAACTTGAACAGGCGAAAGAAGACGCCGATAACGCCAATCAGGCAAAGAGCGAATTTCTTGCTAACATGAGTCACGAAATCCGGACCCCCATGAACGGCATTATTGGCATGATCCGATTATTACTGGACACAAAACTGGATTCTCGCCAACGACATTATGCCGAGACGGTTGATCACTCTGCTGAATCCTTGTTGCAAATTCTTAACGACATTCTTGACTTCTCTAAAATTGAAGCCAAGAAGCTGGAGCTGGAATACATTCCTGTAAACTTGGAACTACTTTGCGAAGATATTTCGGACTTAATCTCTATACGTACGCAGGAAAAAGGTATCGAATTCTATATGCGATTGCGCCCCGGCTGCCCAACTTATGTCATGGGCGATCCAGGACGTATCCGCCAGATTATTCTTAATCTGGCTGGTAATGCGGTAAAATTCACCGAAAAAGGACATATATTACTAGATATAGAACCACTGGCGGTGGATAGCGAGATAGCACAAATTCGCTTCACAGTAGCAGATACGGGGGTTGGCATTCCTCCCGACAAACTTGAAACAATATTCAATAAATTTGATCAGGTCGACACATCAACAACGCGTAAATTTGGTGGCACGGGTCTGGGATTAACAATTACCAAACAACTACTGCACATGATGGGTAGCGACATTAGCGTTGAAAGTATTCCTGGCGAAGGTTCGCAATTCCATTTTATTTTAAACATGAATATTGCAGAGAACACGGGCACTGAAGATATCTGCTTGCCTGAGGATATGGAACTTATTAAGGGTCTAAGAATTCTGGCTGTTGATGATAACCCGGTAGCTCTTGAAATCATGTCGGAACAGCTTGGCGCCTGCGGCGCATTACTTCAGACCGCTACCAATGGAAAGGACACCCTCAGTCTTTTGGCAAAGGCCAACGAGTCAGGAACACCCTTTGATTTTATTGTCCTTGATTACTTCATGAACGAAGAAACCGGGATCGATATAGCCAATATCATAAGAAAAAATCCATCCTACAATAATGTGCTTATGATTTTAGCAACATCTAAACCCACACGCAGTGACTCTAAAATTGTTATTGACGCAGGAATTAAAGGCTATCTTACAAAACCTATCCGTCCCTCAGAGCTACTCTCAGTTATCACGCTGCTCAAAAAGGCCAAGGATGAAGGTCATGATCTTAATCTGGTTACACGTTATACAGCCCGTGAAATTAAGGCGAATGGCAAAAATCATCCCGATTCACGCACTCAGTTCAGGAATTGTAAGATACTCGTAGCAGAAGATAATCCTGTAAACCGCGACGTTATGTTAGCCATGCTGGAATATTACGGGATCACCCCTGACATAGCTGAGGACGGAAAGGTTGCTGTGGCAATGGCCACTAGCAATCAGTACGATCTGGTTCTCATGGATTGCCAGATGCCGGAAATGGATGGCTTTGAGGCCACGATGGCCTTGCGCCGTAATGAACTCACCCGCGATTTGCCTATTATAGCTCTGACGGCCTTTGCCATGAAAGGTGATCGCGAACGATGCCTAGAGGCTGGAATGGACGACTACATCAGCAAACCTTTGCGTGACACTGAGCTTGAAAAAGTTTTGAGTCAATGGCTGAGCTCTGAAGGTAACAGAGGCCATCAAGAAAACAAACATGCCGCTGATACATCAACAGAGGCGACTTTTCTTAACCAAGATATACTCGACCGTATGAAAATTGTGGCTGGCATAAGCTTTTCCAAACTGATTGATACCTTCATTACAAATTCGGAAAAACTAGTAAATCAACTATATGAATCCTTGGCCGCAGGCGATGTGAAATCTCTGGCGATTGCTGCACACTCCCTTAAATCTTCAGTCGCCCAGATGGGCGCAGAGAGACTGTCCAACATTCTCAAGGAAATGGAGGAGGCTGCCCGCACAGGCACTCTGCCTGATGCCGAAACACTCGCTATTGTAGCCCGCGACCTTAAGGCCCTCGTTAGTTTTTTGGAAGCACAACGATGATTTTTGCTTTTTTCAAGCTGTTACGCTAATGTCCGCGCGCAACAGGAGTTTTTAGCATTATGAGTTTATCCTCGCATGCCAGTAAATTTGCCGCCCCCCGGGTTGATGCCGCGGGACGCATGGCCCTGATAGGGCTCAATTTGCTTGAAATGCAAGAAGCACTGGCCATTCATGATCTTCCAAAATTTCGTGCTAAACAGGTCTGGAACTGGATATATCAGCGTGGATTGACACGGTTTGAAGACATGAGCAATCTGCCCAAAGATATGCGCACACTGCTTTCCGATTATTATTCCATCGAACGTCCTGAGGTCATCACTGAGCAGCGTTCTAGCGACGGTACGATTAAATGGTTGCTGGCAATGACCGACGGGCAACAGATTGAAACAGTCTACATTCCAGAAGAAAATCGGGGGACGCTGTGCGTGTCCTCACAAGTAGGCTGCACTCTCACTTGTCGTTTTTGCCACACCGGAACCCAGCCCCTTGTCCGCAATTTGGGTCCTCATGAAATTCTCCAGCAAATCCTGCATGCCCGTGATGTGTTGAAAGAATGGCCAGAAATCAATGAAAAGTCAGGACCGCAGAATGGTCGTGATTTGACTAATATCGTCATGATGGGGATGGGGGAGCCGCTCTACAATTACGATAACGTCGCCAAAGCCTTAAAAATTTGCATGGACGAGGACGGCTTGTGCATCTCCAAACGCCGGATCACCCTTTCAACCTCGGGCGTTGTTCCGCAAATCCACCAATGTGGAGAAGAGCTGGGTGTCAATCTGGCGATTTCCCTGCATGCGCCCAACAACGATCTGCGCAGTAGCATCATGCCTATCAACAACAAGTATCCGCTGGAAGAGCTGCTCGAGGCCTGCCGCACTTATCCCGGCATCAATGAAAATCGTCGCATCACTTTTGAATATGTCATGCTCAAAGATGTGAATGACAGTGACGATACTGCCCGTGAACTTGCCCACATCCTTGACGGTATCCCTTGCAAGGTCAACATCATTCCCTTCAACAAGTGGCCCAATAGTGACTTTGAATGCCCCAGCCGTAACCGGATTATGGCTTTTGCCCGTATTCTTGAAGAGGCCGGTTTGGATGCCCCTATCCGCCGCCCCCGCGGCGAGGATATACTCGCCGCCTGCGGACAACTTAAGTCCGAGAGCCAGCGTTTAAAAAAACCTGAATCCCACTAGCCGCCCGCACCGCCGTACTAAAGGTAGCCTGCAACAGGTATCCGCCTGTTGGGGCTTCCCAGTCCAACATCTCGCCTGCCACAAAAACACCCGGTATCCTTTTCAGCATAAAGCTGCTGTTGATCTCTGAAAAAGGAACCCCCCCTGCCGAGGAAATAGCGCGCTCCAGCCCCGCAGTCGCCGTCAGAACTAATGGTAGAGCCTTGATCATAAGTACAGGATCAAGGCCCCTTTTCTGGTGCAGAATTTCCTGCACCAACCCCACAGCCATGGGAG
Organism: Alphaproteobacteria bacterium; assembly: GCA_023700945.1. GTDB lineage: Bacteria > Pseudomonadota > Alphaproteobacteria > Micavibrionales > Micavibrionaceae > Micavibrio_C. The sequence continues at coordinate 21,966 of JAMPXY010000011.1, forward strand.
ATAATCCTGCAACCTTGCGCAAATGGTTGGACAGGGAATCTCGTCCCCTTGCCTTTTGTAAACGCTGACGCAATTGCTCAACAGAGAGATCGGGCTTTAGATCTATCGTAATCTGGGCCTTGCCCTGTTTTTCAATTTGTTCACGCAGAAGTGCAGAGGCTGCATAGACCACACCACCTTCCATGCCTTGCTTTGTAATAATGGACTCGCCTTGAAAATCTTGTCCCTGACTGGTCAGAATAATTGTCTTGAGTGGTTGCCCGGCGTATTTCTCACGAAATATGGGCGACCATGGAATAACAAAGCCACAGTTTGCCGGACGCAATGGCACGATATCAACCCCACGTGCCGCAAGAATTTTCTGCCAACTGCCATCCGCCCCCAGTCGCGGCCATGAGGCCCCTCCCAGTGCCAGCAGAATCGCATCGGCATTTATGCTCGTTTCCACCCCTGCCTGATCACGGAATAGCAGCGCATCATCCCGCCATCCTATCCACCGTTGACCATAATTGATTGTAACACCCTGCTGCTGCAGGCGGATAAGCCATGCCCGGAGCAGTGGTGAAGCTTTCATCGCCCGGGGAAATACCCTTCCGCTTGTTCCTACATAAGTTTCCTGCCCCAAAGCTTCGCACCATGCGCGCAAATCCAGCGGAGAAAACTCTGTAATCAAAGGGGCCAGCATCACCTGTGCTTCGCGATAGCGTGTGACAAATAATTCAAAAGGCTCGGAGTGAGTGAGATTCAGCCCTCCCCGCCCCGCCATGAGGAACTTGCGGGCGGCCGTGTGCATACCTTCATAGATAGTGACCTGCAGACCTGCTGCAGACAGTTTTTCTGCCGCCATCAGTCCCGCAGGCCCGGCCCCGACAATTGCGACAGTCTTAGGCACTTAAAGCAAACTTGTCCACGCGCTGATGCATTTTGGCTTTATCCGCGTCAGAAACAAAACTGGCATCAATTGCGTTCTTGGTCAGCGTCAACAAATCATCACGGGTCAAACCCAACGGCCCGGCCACGGCGTTAAAATTGGCTGTCATATAACCACCAAAATAGGCAGGATCATCCGAATTAACGGTTGCCTTGATGCCCAGATCCAACATCTTTTTCAACGGATGCAGACGCATATCCTTAACCACACACAGCTTGAGATTGCTTAAAGGACATACAGTGAGGGCAATACCCTGATCGACAATACGTTGTACCAGCTTGGGATCTTCGAGCGAGCGATTACCATGATCCATCCGATCGATCTTAAGGCCATCAAGCGCCTCCCATACATATTCCGGCGGTCCCTCTTCACCAGCATGGGCCACAATCAAAAAGCCTTCCTTGCGTGCCTCGGCGAAAACCCGCTCAAATTTGGCAGGCGGATGCCCGACTTCCGAACTATCCAATCCAACCCCTAGTATCTTGTCTTTATAGGGCAAAGCCTCCTTGAGAGTATCAAAGGCTTTTTCTTCGCTTAGGTGGCGCAGGAAACACATAATCAGGTTTGAACTCACACCTAATTGGTTTTTGCCATCCTCAAGCGCCCGGGTAATGCCGTTAATCACCGTACCAAATGCCACACCCCGTTCGGTATGACCTTGTGGATCAAAGAATATCTCTGTGTGCATAACATTTTCAGCCGCCACTCGCTTCAGGTAAGCGGTGGTCAAGTCATAAAAATCCTGTTCGGTTTGCAGGACGCTCATACCCTGATAATAGATATCAAGAAAATCTTGCAGATTGCTGAAGTTATAAGCCTGACGAACCTCTTCAACGCTTTTAAAGGGGATAGCTACCTTGTTTCGCTGCGCCAGTTCAAACATTAGTTCAGGCTCCAGTGAACCTTCAATATGCAAATGCAGCTCTACCTTGGGCATATCATTGATAAATTGATCGAGACTCATGGGCGTGGCTCCTGTCTTTTCTGGGCAAGCGATTGAAGGTCTTTGGCAGTTTTTTCGTCCCAAGTCATAAATTCCCAAGGAACATCAGCACTGATAGTACGAAAATCGTTATACGATGTCAGCAATATATCCTTGCTGCGGGCGGTGGTGAACTCCCAAGCGACATCAAGTGGCCGCACCGCATTATAAGCCCGCACCTTATTGCGTTCGGACAGGCTACCACGGGATACGATATAAGCCAGTTGAGAGCCTACAAAAAAACCTGCATTCAACGAGCGGAAATATGGCACGCCCATCGCAGAATCACCAGCCAAGAACCAGGCACGATCATCGTCCATCTGGGCGAAACGTCGTGCGGCATACATGCTGAGGGTCAATTTACTGATCTTGATTGACTCAGGGATCGCTTGCTCCCCCGCACGCAATTGCCGAACATCCATATAGGTCTGGATGCTGTCGGCCAGACTGCGAGGTAAAGCACCATTATTGAGGGTGAGCGGCTTTTTAAAAGTGGCCTCGGGCATCGCTTCATAAGTTTTGCGATCCATAAAAGCCCGCAAGGTGACAGGTGTTACACCTTCCTTTTCCCGGCCAACATATTCAAAAATCATATGCGGGATCACCTTGTTGGCAAAATAATTATCACTCAAAAATTCAAGCTTACGTACCGGACCGGTGGCCTGATATTTGACTTCAGCTACATATTGCAGCGGATATTCGCGAAGGCTGCTGCTTCCCATTAAATGTTCGCGCATCTGGCTATGAGCACCATCTGCCGCTACAAACATGCGACATTCAGGGTGCAAACCCATAGCCATGCCGGGCTGATCAATTTTCTGATAGGCTGTTTTCACTCCCAGATCGCGGGCATAGCTCGACAGCGCGGCTTCCAGATCATTGGTGCGAATGAAAACATGACCTGCGGCCTGATAAAAGATTTCAGTGAGCGTGCGCCCCATGACATCACGAAAGAATTCGCTCTCCCGCGCACTGTGGTCATGCTTGGCATACAAGAGTGTTGCCAAATGCCGCAAACGCAATACGTGCGAGCGCTGATATTCCTGATAGCGTTCATATATCTGGATATCGAGAGCGGGGTTATGCTTCTTGGCGTTGATCGCCACCCATTGCCCCACCGGGCCACCGCCCACAATTACGAGATCAGTCATCTAAAAACCCCTTCAGCGGGTGACTGTGCCATCTTGGATTATGTCTTGTCAAATTTATGATAGTTTATTAAAAACAATAAGTTATGACCTACTTGGGATCGTCATAGCGACGGCGTCGACGGGTAATAACTTCCTCGGCTGAAGGGCTTTTAAACGCCTCGAACGTCCCTCCAGCAAAATTGTAGTCGAGCAGTTTGCCGTTAACCATATCAAAATACCAGCCATGAAGGGTGATAGCCCCCTGCTCGACTCCCTCCCGTATCCACGGGAAAGTCATGAGATTATTGAGCGAAGTCACAATCACTTCTTTCTCAAGGGCGCATTGACGTTGCTCTGGTGGCAAGCCCGGCTGGGCCAAATCAACCTTCTCACATGCCTTTTCACCAATCGAAATCCACTGGGTCAGAAATTCAAAACGGGCCGCTGCGGTCTTGTCTTTTTCAGCCAACGCTTGCACTCCGCCGCACATGGCATGGCCCAGGACAATGATATCTTTCACTTTCAAGCCTTTGACCGCAAATTCAATTGCAGCGCTGGTGCCGTGATAATGGTCATCAGGCTGATACGGCGGAACAATCGCCGCCACGTTACGCACTACAAAAATTTCACCGGGCTTACTCTGTAGCAAAAGCGCCGGATCATTGCGGGAGTCACAGCAGGCAATGACAAGTGCCTCTGGCTGCTGACCCTTGGTGGTCAGTTCCTGATACACCCCGCTTTCACGGAAATATTTATGCTGAAAGAGATGAAAACCTTTCACAAGTTTGCTGAATGGCATTCCTCGATTTCCTCATCAATGAAATTGTCACCTTGATCTGTCTATATATAATTATGTAAATAAACAGCTTCAGGTTGGCTTCAGCCTTTTAAATCATTATGGCCACCATAACAACCCGGCCCAGAAGGTATACCCAAGCCTTGGCCTTGCCATGAAATCAAAAGAAGGAACAGCGCCAATGATTTCCGTTGTAGTGCCTGTGATGAACGAAGAAGATAATATTGCCAGCCTGATAGAGGAAATTAGCAAAACCAGCCAGAGCGCCCCGATCAGCGAGATTATCTATGTGGATGACGGCAGCAGAGATGGTACTTATGAGATTTTAAAATCCATCCGTAAAAAATATTCACAACTACGCATTATCAGGCATGAAAACCGTTCCGGACAATCTGCGGCGTTATGGACGGGGATCAGAGCAGCAGGAAATGATTTAATTGTCACATTGGACGGTGACGGCCAAAATGATCCTGCTGATATTCCCCTGCTTTATCAAAAGTACCAGAACACATCACAAACCCACGGCGATAAGATCATGGTGGCCGGGCAGCGGGTCAAACGTCAGGATACATGGGTCAAACTGATATCATCTCGTCTGGCTAATAAAATCCGCTCTAGCCTGCTCAAAGACAATACCCGTGATACCGGTTGCTCGCTCAAGATGTTCCGCCGCCGCGATTATCTCAACCTACCTTACTTCAATCACATGCATCGTTTTCTCCCGGCCTTAATGATCCGCGAAGGTGTGCGGATTGAGCATGTTGATGTCTCGCACCGCCCCCGGACACGCGGCGTCTCAAAATACGGTACCATCGACCGCCTGAAAGTCGGCATCAGCGATTTGCTCGGTGTCCGCTGGCTGCAAACCCGCGCCCCGTCTCACGTCAAAACAGTAGAAGACCTCTAAAAACAAAGGACAAACAATGCCCCTCCCTCCGATTACACTCTCTCAGGAAACCATCTGGATTATGATTGGCTTTGTTGGGCAGGCCCTGTTTTTTGGCCGCTTTTTTGTCCAATGGCTGGCATCTGAAAAGGTACAGCGCAGTGTGATCCCCAATGCTTTCTGGTATTTCAGTATTGGTGGCGGCCTCACTCTACTGGTCTATGCGCTTTACCGTCAGGACCCGGTCTTTATCATGGGCCAAAGTACAGGCCTTTTAATCTATATGCGCAATTTGTATTTTATCCGCCATAAAGGCAAAACCCCAGCTACCTCATAATCGTGAAGACATTTACCTTGCGCTCATCTGTTCATTCTCTATGGATCGCTGCAGCGTTCTTGTTCATTTTCACCGTCGTCATTTTGACCCGCCCCCTTTTACCGATAGATGAAACCCGTTATCTGAGTGTCGCTTGGGAAATGTATCTCCGCCATGACTGGCTAGCTCCCCTAACCATGAACGGTACTCCCTATCATCATAAACCACCCCTGTTGTTCTGGTTGATCAATTCCCTCTGGACCTTAACCGGACCCAGTCGCTGGGCTGGCACCCTACCGGCTGTGCTTGCCGGGATTATCACTGTCCTTATGGGGCAACGTCTGGCGCATACATTATTTCAACAGACAACGAGACCAGTTGCCGATCACACCCCCCTGATCATGATGGGCGGCCTAGCCTTTCTTGTTTACAGCACCATGGTGATGTTTGATGTCACGCTGACGGTTTTTGTTCTAGGGGTCTTGCTCTGTTTGCAGGCCTACGCCACAAAACCACGCCTCTTCCTGCTTATTGTGATGGGCCTGTTGCTAGGTCTGGGGGTACTGACCAAAGGTCCGGTTGCCTATCTTTATATTATCTTCCCGGCTTTGCTAGGCCCGCTCTGGCATTCACAGCCGCTTAAACCCTTGATCTGGTACGGCGGATTTCTAATCTCCTTATTGATCTCAACCTTGCCGGTCTTACTGTGGCTGGTCCCCGTCTTGCAGCAATCAGATGATCATTTTGCTTTCTGGCTGGTGTGGGAGCAAACCGCAGGCCGTGTTACGGGCAACTTTAATGATGCCCATGTGCGGCCATTCTGGTTCTACTTGCCGATTTTACCACTCCTGCTGGTGCCGTGGATTTTCTTTTGCCCCTTCTGGGGCAATCTCCATACGATTCATCAGGCATTGCCACGGGAACCGGGCCTCCGTTTCCTGCTCTGCTGGATCATTCCGGTTTTCATTTCGTTTTCACTGATCAGTGGCAAACAGCCACATTACCTACTCCCCCTTTTCCCCGGATTGGCGATCCTAAGCGCGTGGCTACTCCGTAACGTACAAACAAAAACTCTACATCGGACAGTCACAGGCGTATTTGTCGTGTTCGTCTTGCTGCATCTGGTCGGCGCGCAGACATTCCTCAAGGATTATGATTTGCAGCCGGTGGCGACCTACCTCGAGCAACATCCGGATCGGGATTGGGGGTTCGTCAAAAAATATCATGGTGAACTGACATTTCTTGCCCGGAGGGAAAAACCACTGGATGAAATCCCGCTTGAATCAGATGTCCCGGACTGGTTTGCCCGGCACCCTGACGGGTTGGTCATCATGAGATTCAATGACCCCGCCACCGTGACAGAATATCAACTGGTTTTTTCTATTCCCTACCGCGGCAAAACCATAGGCGTCTTTACAGCACAACAAAAAGCCCCCTGAACGGGGGCCTTTCTTTTAATAACTGCAGCATCCTAAACCAGAGTCAGAGTCACATCGACATTGCCACGAGTAGCGTTTGAATACGGGCAAACACCATGCGCCTTGTCGATGATGGTCCGCGCCACAGCACGATCCATACCCGGCAGGCTGATTTTCAGTTCAACCTGAATACCGAAACCGCCGGGGATTGGCCCGATACCAACATGACCCGTGATGGCGGCGTCCGTGGGCAAGGTCACCTTGTCCTGACCCGCCACAAATTTCATTGCTCCGAGAAAACAGGCCGAATATCCGGCAGCGAATAATTGCTCAGGATTAACACCCGCGCCCTTGCCCCCCATCGCCACCGGCTTGTCCAGCGTGATGTTCAGCAGGCCATCCGGTGTTTTTGCGGCGCCCTCACGGCCGCCGGTTGCGGTGGCCTCGGCGGTGTAAACGATCTTGTCAGGAATAATCACAGTGGACGCAGATTTAGTGGCGGTGGCAGTCATAGCGGATCTCCTTGATAAAAGTCAGGTTCAATATGTAACCCGCCCAGCAGGAAATACAACCCCACACCAGCTTCATTTCCGTTAGGGAAAATATCAGAGTCCCAGCCGTGCGGCTACCAATGGATCAAGGCTGGCCATAAATTTTTCGACTTTGTCAGTATAAGCGCCGGGCTGGCCCAGTTCGCTGTTCAGCGCTCCATGTCCCTTGGGCAAGGCCAGTACATCAGCCATAACCCCCAGCGAACGGCTTTTTTCCGCATAGGAGTGCGCCTGACCACAAGGATCATCCGGGCGTGTGGTCGAGCAAACCCCGAGCCACGGTGCCGCAGACTGATCCAGTTGATGATGGGGCGAGGCCTTGACCCATGTCGCTTCCTCTGTACCGAAGGCCTCGCGGTAGCGAATGGTTAGCGCAGGGATAACATCCGGCATCTGCCGCGGCACATCGACCGCGCCGCTATCGAGCGATACCGTCCCCAGCAACGGTTTAACCACGGCGCGCTGGCGGATGCTGGCATCGGCATTAACCAGCGACACCAGATGCGCCCCGGCCGAATGCCCCATCAGAATAACCCGGCGGCCATCACCACCCCATTCATGGGTATGTTGCTGAATATAGGCCGTTGCTTGAGCAATTTCGTCTGCCTGCGCCAAGGCGTCCAGACCATCCATCACCATCGGGTAATTAACCGAAACAAAAACAAAACCCTTGGCCGTCCAGCGCGCTACCTTGTTTGCGGTGACGCCCTTCATCGACTTATCACCCACGCACCAGCCACCCCCGTGCACCATCACGATGACAGGTGCCGCTGCGACACCGCCGCCGCGCGCCTTGAATACATCCAGTGCCTGTAATGGATGGCTGCCATATTTGACATTGGCCAGATCCGGGACGGGGCCTTCGGCCAGCCGCGCCATCCGTCCCCGCTTTTTGATGGCCTCGACTTTCTGATTTTGCTCGGCGCAGGTATTGGCTTCGGCGTTAATGACGCCTGAAAACTCGTGCTCGCCATTGTCATCGGCCTGCTCTGACATTTTATCGGCCATCCGTTCCCGCAAGCGCTCGCGCAAACGCCCCTCGCTGGCCATGGCCTGCCCCCCCTCAGCCAGCAGGACAGGCAGCAAGCATAGGGTTAGAATTAACAATCTGTTTTTCATAGAAAAGTCCCCTTTATTGTCTTTATACGGGCAAACAGGCGCAACCATTCTCTGGCGCCGGAGCAAAATCACAATTGGACAGCGCCGCAGTAGAGTATATCCTGTAACGCTATGATTTATTGAGACATTCAGCAACGGGATCAAAGAGTTATGTCAGACACAGCCAAACATGCCGGATTTATGGCCTTATTATTCGTGATTATCATGCTGATTTTTAACCTACCCCTGTGGCGGGATGCCGATGGTGCCACGCAAACCCTGACAGAGGCCGGTTATCAGGACATTGAGATTCTTCCCAATAAGTTCATGAGCCATTGCGGACGCATTGGCCCCTTCATCACGTATTTCAAGGCCACGACCACCAAAGGCGATCCTGTCAGCGGCAAGGTCTGCCACTCCTTCTTTGGCGATTCCTATATAAGACTTGATAAGAAGGCTAAAATGGAACAAGAACGGGAACGAGAAATGGAAGACTCCAAACAAAAGAGCCCCACGCCATGAATGACCAAACCACACCTGATACGCTTACCCTTTCGGCAACCCCGCAAACACCAAGGCCGAAAAAGCCACATATGATGCTCGTGGTCATCCTGACGATGGTGGTAACACTCACAGCGGTCTGGGCCATCCAAACAGTGATATTCCCACGTACCTTCAAACCCGTACAACTTAGCCATAAGGAACAGGTGACCCTGCAAAGCAAGCTGCAGGCCCTGAACCTGCCGCTCGCTGTGTCCTTAAAAAATCCCGAAGAAAAATTCAAGCCGGGCAAGCCACTGGAACCCCAGCCCTACAGCGAAACCGCCGCCACGCGTGAAATCAATTTTACCGAGCGCGAGGTCAATGCACTGATTGCCACCAACACCGATTTCGCCGACAAGGTCGCGATTGATTTTTCACCCGGTCTGGTCTCGGCACGGGTGTTGGCGCCCCTCGATCCCGACCTGCCTTTTTTCGGCGGCAAGGTTCTGAAACTCTCGACCGGATTTGGACTGGAATATAAAGATGGCAAGCCCGCCGTCATTCTCAAGGGTGTTACCTTGTGGGGTGTGGCCCTGCCCAACAGCTGGCTCGGTAATCTCAAGAATATTGATCTGGTCGAAGAATACGGCGATGACGGATTCTGGAAGGCCTTCGCCGAAGGCGTTGATAATATCGCCGTGGGTGATGAAAAATTGACGATCAAGCTGAAAGAATAAGGTGCCGTAAGGCGTCTCATTCTCAGAGTACCGTTCCGAATATCAAGCCTATACCTGCGGTTAGAGCGATGGCGAGCGCACCCCAAAAGGTCACCCGCGCTGTGGCCTTGATCACATTGGCTCCGCCCACTCTGGCACCAATCGCACCCAGCAAAGCCAGAAACAGCAAGGACGCCACCGACACCGCCGGAATCAACAAATGCGCCGGAGAGAGCATCGCCGTTACCAGCGGTAAGAACGCCCCCACCGCAAATGTTGCGGCCGAGGTCAACGCCGCCTGAATCGGTCTTGCAGCTGTGATCTCGGAAATGCCCAGCTCATCCCGTGCGTGCGCGCCCAAAGCATCTTTCTTCATCAGCTGTAAGGCGACTTCACGAGCCAACTCAGCCTCCAGCCCCCGCTCCTTGTAGATTTTGGTTAATTCTTCAATTTCCGCTTCGGGTTGAGTCTCCAACTCCTTGCGTTCTCGCGCCAGATCCGATTGTTCCGTATCTGATTGCGAACTGACTGAAACATACTCCCCCGCCGCCATCGACATGGCCCCGGCGACAATCCCCGCCACGCCTGCAACCAGAATTTCACTCTGCCCGACCGAGGCCGCCGCGACACCTACCATCAAGCTCGAGGTCGAAACAATCCCGTCATTTGCCCCCAGCACCGCCGCCCTGAGCCAGCCAATGCGCTTGACCAGATGGTTTTCAGTATGCATATGCAAACGGCTCATGAGAATGTCTTTCAGGTTGGGGGATCTCAAGACTAGGTTATCAAGTTAGATCCACAATACAATCGGCTTCTATTGAAAGTTCAACCGGAAGGGGCTTCCCGCTCCCCTTCATCATTAACAAAACACCCCCTCAAGGAGGCATTTTTGTTAGTGGCGGTGTTCAGTTGCCTAACCTAGCTACTCAACTCATTTGCAGTCGTTAAAACTTACTAATTCTCTCGGCTATAAAATCTCTCAGGATAATTAAAACAGTAGTAATATAGCTCCCTAATAAGTTAAGGTTTTTACCAACCTAAAGACATGAGGTTTTTAAAATGTTGGCGGAGATATTTAATTATATATCTGAAAATAAGGAATGGATTTTTAGCGGAATAGGCGTTTCTCTTATAACTATGCTTATTGCATTGTTTCGACGCCGGAAATCCGATGGGCGTATTGTTAAACAAATTCAAAAATCAGGCGACTCCTCTGTATCAGTTCAGATAGGCAATATTGAAAAGTAATATCTCAATGAGCAAGAACACTCAAAAAAGCGGCGATAACAGCGTGCAGATACAGGCTGAAAACGTTAACTTAGGGCCTAACATCAAGGAGGTTAAAGAGATATGTGAGCTGGTTTTCGAGGCAAATTTCCCAAGATTGAAAGAGGCAGCGGCGGAAGAGGCAACAAAAAAAGCCGGGGAATTGGTTGGTGCGCTAACAGAAAAACTCGCAAAAACCGATTTTACCACTCTTGAAAATTTGTCTTCTCCAAGGAAGCAGGATGACCTCTATGTTGCTCAAAAAGGTTTTGCTAAATCAGATGGAAATGAGGACTTAAAGGGAATTTTGGTTAATTTGCTATCAAGCTCTTTAGGAGAGGTCGGTGATAGTAATTTTAACTCTATTTTGTTCTCAGAAGCCATAGAAGTCGCTTCTAAATTAAGCACAAACGACTTCAAGATTCTTGTGACAATTATGCTTTTTAATGATCTGCGTTTCCAAGTAAGTAATTTAGAAGGCTTAATTAAGGTTACGACGTCGTATGCAAAAAAATTGGGTTTAGTTGAGTTGAACGTGCCTGATCTTGCTTTTACAAATCTGGAATACCATCGCTGCCTTCAAATAGAGCCGCTGCAAAGAAAGTTGTTTTTTCCATTCATGAGACAAAAATATCCAGGTCTTTTCTCCCGTGGCCATTCGAAAGAAAATATTGAAAGTAGGTTAGGCGCCACGATTGAAGAATTAATCGCCGAAAAAATAATAGTCGCTTGTTTAAGAGACCCGTCTTTATATCAAATTGCAGCTCTTGGGCGTGAGGAATTTGAAGAAATGGATATATCGGAAAACATTAAATCAGAAGCCGAAAAGCTTTTATCAGAAAATTTAATGGGTGATGATGATGTTAAGAATTTCATTTCTGCTAAAGATGCTGAATTGGATATTTTTATTAAAAAATGGGATACTTCAGCACTTTCTATGTCCCGTTTGAGTCCTGTAGGAAAAACAATAGCACACACCTATTTAGATTCAAAAATTGAGAAGATGCCTCCCTTAATGCTGTAACTCTGAATTTCTTGCCCTAGAATTTTTGTCGCACTTCCAAACCGCAGCGACACAACTGCGCTACTAACCTATTGACTAAACTAGCTCCGTATCAGTACGGAGCTACCCTAAATTTTTGCTAAGAAAGGCCTCTACGTGCCACCCTGCCGGGCAAGTCAGAAGTTATAAAGTGCAGAGCTTTTCTTGCAATGAATTGAAGCTGTTCGGCTTTTTTTCAGTGACCCAAAATCATATATGAAGCTGGGTGAAGATGATAATGGCGGAACGGGAGGGATTCGAACCCTCGATACAGGTTTCCCCGTATGACGATTTAGCAAACCGTTGCCTTCAGCCGCTCGGCCACCGTTCCGCATGCCCACCTTGGTAGACGAGCAGGGCTATGAGTTACCAGCAAACAAGGCACAGATCAACAGTTTATCCCTTTATATTTTGTCATAATTCAATAATTTTTATAGGGCTGTGAACGCCCACCCTGCAGGTACCCGCTTCTGATTGCATGGCGGGCCGGATCGTTGATAATGGGCGCGAGGGCTGCGTCTGCCCCACCCCACACTATATAGATACAGGAACAAACCATGAGTCCCGCCAAACGATCTTCCGCCGCTGCC
>JAMPXY010000103.1 GCA_023700945.1 Alphaproteobacteria bacterium
TGCCTACCACACCTTTGGTGGCTGGAAAAATTCTGCATTTGGTGCACACGGTGTCCACGGCCCGGAAGGGGTGAACTTCTATACCCATCTCAAAACCGTCACCTCGCGCTGGCCCACCGGTATCCGTGAAGGTGCAGAATTCGTCATGCCGACAATGAAATAAGGACAAGTGAACCGGCAACCCAGTGTTGCTGCCCCGCATCACATATTTGTGATTTTTTTTGCGGGTCAAATTGCGTTATAGTCAGGCCATGGCTGAGTCCTTTTTTAAAAAACATCTGCATGACGCCAATGAAGGCTATCTTGAGCATCTGGCTTTTACCATCAAGGCCGGTTGTACCCTGATCGCCGCCGGGACCATCGTTATGATCCATGGCTTGTTGCCTTTCGTACTCACCCACACAGGCAGTAACATGATCTGCCGCCTGACTGAGGAAATGAAGGCCCGCAAGCAGGCCTGTCAAGCACGCTGCGCTGCAAAAAACATTACTTCCGAATAATAAGTTTGACCTGATCCTGCTGCCCCTTATAGTTCTTTTTATAAATAAGAAGAATGAGTAACAGGGATATGAAAAATAAAAAGAGGCTCTTTATCGCCTCAGCCCTCTCTTTGACATTTGCTACAGCCGCCCATCTGGAATGGACAGGCTACAGCCTGTTTGATCGTCAACAAGGCAGCAACTGGCTATGCAAAGCTGACCCTGGTTGCCGCCACCTCACCAACGGTGAGATTGCGCTTGCAAAGGGCTACTTTGGGCAAACTCTCAATTATAACAAAATCAAGATTTTCAATCGGCCCTTTATGGGCATCTTGGGCCGCAACTATGCCGCGATTGCACCCAACGGCAATATTTACATCGTTGATGAACACCGTCGTTTCACCGATCACACCTATGAACCGCCAGAGCGGCAAAAGCTAATGATCCATGAGCTAACTCATGTTGCACAATGGCAAGGAGGATTCAACGTTCAGAAAATGGCCCTGCGTGAACTAATTCGTCATCATTTTAACTATGCGGCAGCCTATGAATACTCAATTCAGACCCCTCTGGCCTTCGATCAATATAATCTCGAGCAACAAGCCCGGATGATGGAAGACTATTTTTCCAAGCGGCAGCAATTTATTGAATCAACCACATTCAAAACAGAGGGCGGACAAACTTACCGTGTCCGTACACTAGGCGATAAATGGATCAAAGGCGAATGCACGGAATTATCCGATTATGAAACCAAACTCAGTCTCTATTTCCCGATACTGCCTGAAGAATTATGCCGCCCTGACACCCAAGGTACCGGAATTAATCCCTACACGCTGGTACCACAAGGATTGCATTTTGATAGCAAACAGCTATGGCCCCGTTCATTCGAACAACTCATGCGACCTGATACACCATGAGGCTCAATAAAACTTTCAGTATTGTCGGTATATTTCTGGCGGCTGTGGCCGGGGGCATGATTGCCGACACCCTTGTAGATACCGGTCCCGTGGTTTGTCTGGTTGATCCCACATGCCGTCAGTTGACCGAGAACGAGCAGGCCCTGTTAAAACCTATATTCGGCAATTCACTTCCTTATTCTGATATCCGGATCTACAGGCGTCCCTCTCTGCACAAGTTATTTAGCGAAGGTAACATTGCCGCCGCACATAATAATAATGTTTACCTGACAAAGGATGCAGGACCACAGCAAGCTGATTTTGGTTTGGGCAAAGACCCCGCCTCCGGCGTGACTGTCACGGGCGATGATATCTTTGTCCATGAAGTCGCCCATGTCTGGCAAAACCAGACAAGCGGGGGCTCGTTTAGCTTCAAAGAGCTGGATTACTATTACGAAATAAAGCCAAATTCTTTATTCCGTGATTTCAATCGCGAACAGCAAGCCGAGATCATCCGCAGCTATTTTGTGCATAAGCGCGATATCATCAGAGACCACGCCCAGATTGAGGCACTGGCGACACCCGATGAAAACCGCAGGCTGTTGAAAAAACTGCTTCCCGGAAAGTGTGGGAACTTGGCCACACACCAAAGAGTGCTGGAAAAAGTCCTGCCACTCGAACCCGTTACGGTCTGCAGCCCCGCTCCATCATAAGTTATGAAAAAACTCGCTTTTCAGGCCTTTTCAGGGTATAAAAGCCGCCGCAAAGGAATCCCGATATGAGCGCAGCCAACGTCAATGCCAAGAAAACTGTCAAAACACCCAAAGTCGGGATGGTCAGCCTCGGCTGCCCCAAGGCCTTGGTCGATTCCGAACGCATCCTCTCGCAGCTCCGTTCCGAGGGGTATGAGATTTCAGGCAGTTACGACGGTGCGGACGTTGTGATCGTCAACACCTGCGGCTTTCTTGATTCAGCCAAGACCGAGTCCCTTGAAGCGATTGGCGAAGCCATCGAGTCCAACGGCAAGGTCATCGTCACCGGCTGCATGGGAGCCGAACCCGATCAGATTACGGCCGTTCACCCAAAAGTACTCTCCGTCACGGGCCCGCAACAATATGAACAGGTGGTCAATGCCGTACACAATGTCGTGCCGCCCGTGCATGATCCGTACGTCGACCTGGTGCCGCCCGAAGGCCTGCGCCTGACTCCCCGCCATTACGCTTATTTGAAAATTTCCGAGGGCTGCAACAATCGCTGTACTTTCTGCATTATCCCGAGCCTGCGTGGCGATCTGGTCAGCCGTCCGGCCAACCACATCATGTACGAAGCCGAAAATCTGGTGAAGGCGGGCGTGAAGGAAATTCTCGTCATCTCGCAGGACACTTCCGCTTACGGCGTCGATATAAAATACGCCGAGAGCAAATGGAAAGACAAAGTCCTCAAAGCCAAATTCTATGACCTCGCCGAAGCGCTAGGTTCACTCGGCGTATGGGTGCGCATGCACTATGTTTACCCCTACCCGCATGTCGATGATGTGATCCCGCTGATGGCCGAAGGCAAAATTCTGCCCTATCTCGATATCCCGTTCCAGCATGCCAGCCCGAAAGTATTGAAGGCGATGAAACGCCCCGGCAATGTCGAGAAGGTCACAGAGCGCATCAAGAAATGGCGCGAGATTTGCCCTGACCTCACCATCCGCTCGACCTTCATCGTCGGCTTCCCTGGTGAAACAGAGGAAGATTTCCAGACCCTGCTCAACTGGATTGAGGAGGCGCAAATCGACCGGGCTGGTTGCTTCAAATATGAAGCCGTGGCCGGGGCCGTGGCTAATGAGCTTGATGGCGCTGTGCCGGAAGAGGTCAAAGAAGAACGCTACCAGCGCTTCATGGAAGCCCAGCAAGCCGTCAGTATCGCCCGTCAGGAACGCAAGATCGGCCGCACCCTACCCGTCATCATCGACGTCGCCGATGGCGAAGGTGGTGCCGACGGCAGATCCCAAGGCGATGCCCCCGAGATTGATGGCAAGGTTTACCTGCGCGATGTTCCGGCAGAGGTCAAACAAGGCGATATCGTCAATGTCCTGATCGAAGATGCGGATGAGTATGATTTGTTTGGAGTGATTGTATGAAGTGGGTGGCAATTTCTGGGTCATGGCGCACCACCAACCAACAGGTTGAAGATGATGTCCGCGCCCATGTCTCAACCATCATCAAAAAAGGTGATGGCATTGTCACCGGCGGTGCGCTCGGTGTTGATTTTATTGCAACCGATGAAGTCCTGAAACACGATCCATTGGCACAATCTATCAAGATTATTTTGCCCACACCGCTAACAGTCTATCGCAGCCATTATCTGCAGAAGGCGCAAGAGGGTATCATCACCATGACCCAAGCCACAAAACTAGTGGTGCAGCTTGAGTCTGTACAAAAATCTTCTCCCCGCAGCCTGATTGAAATGTTTTATACCGCATGCAACCCGCAGACTTATTACGCCCGCAACACGGCTGTACTTGACGCCGCCAGCGAATTACTCGCCTTTCAGGTCAACGACAGTCACGGAACCCAAGATACAATTGATAAGGCCCGCGCCCTTGGCTATCCCGTCCAGCATATAAAGTACAAGATTTAAGAAAGTTCACTTGTTTTGTTATTCAACAGTCGGCGGCTTCGCTGCTGAATTCCGTGCATTCAAGCTAGCCACCCCCGCCCCAGTCAATACCATCAGCCCCATAAAAATCATGATAAGGGAATTCATCCGCGCCGATTGCCGCAGGATTGATTTTTCCAGCAGACAGTCTTCCAGTTGCTTGCGGTCTGTCGCACACCCCTGATAGTCACGCTGACAGAACTGCACACGGCGCTGCAACCCTTCGGTGGTGCCCGTACCATGATCATAAAACGCACTGTAGGCATTGCCGCCCGCCCCCGCCGCCAGCAACGTCAGGGAAAGGATGTAAGCCGCGCTGCGCCCTGTCGCCACGCTTTTGAAAGTCTCACCAATCGACATAGATCAATAACCTCTCTTTAGTGCGGAATTTATGCCTGCCTCTAAAAATTTGCAAATTTTTGCTTTATTAAGCAATTTAAACCTACAATCTAAAAATATTACACGGAGAGTTTTCATGCTGGATGAGACAGTCGATACCATGACGCTGATGATGGCCAGTTACACGCTGGATCAGATTGAACAGCAATTGCGCAACAATCAGCATGTGCTCCCCGCAGATACAGCAGCAAATCCGTGATTTTGAGCCCGTGACACATGAACGGCTGACCATGCTGATTGCTATTCAGGATTTACTGCCTGAGGGTCATTTGAGAAGCGAACTCGCAACGCTCAACGCTGAATTAGTGCACAGCAGGCCTGCGGCCCTTCCCGAGGCGGTTACCCCCATCCCCCGGCCCTAACCAATAAAAGTCAGCCACACTAGCGACCTACGGATTACTGGTTCCCCGCCTTATGTTATTTCCTTGACTTTATCCACATGGATATGGTTTATGGCGGCAGCATAATGGTTCAGGGCCACGCATTTCCTCGCCGATCTTGGAATTTCTGACGTGCCACCCGCGATCTCGGCAACTTTCCTTTAAATTCAAAGGGTTAAATGGTTTCCGGCATCAACCGCCTGCGAAACCTCTATACGCTCCGGGTCGTCCGGCGCGTGAGAGCCTTTTGTTTTTTAAAACTGAAAGACGAGTTTTCTATGACTAACCACACCCCGAACAATGACCTTTGTGACACCCGTGAATCTGTGGACAACTCTATGGATAACGTCATGCTGGCTTTTACCGATGACGCATACGGGGTCGAACCCGCCGCGACCCCAGCCCCGGTAAGCGCACAGATAAGCGCACAGCCAGCCACGCAACCGGAAGAATCTCTACTGGCAAAATCAGCCGCCAAAGGTGTCAAGTTTTCTGATTTTGCCCTGCCCCCGGCGATCCGCGATGCCCTCGCCCGTATGAATTACGAAACCCCGACCAAAATTCAGGCGATGGCCATTCCCTTTGCCTTGCAAGGCCGCGATATTCTGGGGTCTGCCCAAACCGGTACCGGTAAAACCGCTGCCTTCTCGATCCCGATGGTCTCCAAACTGATGGCAAACCCGAACGCGATGGCACTGGTGCTGGCACCGACACGCGAACTGGCCGCACAAACGCTCGACGTCGTGCGCAAAATCACCAACGGCCAGCGCGACATGAAAGCCGCGCTGCTGATCGGTGGCGAAGGCATGGGTAAACAATTCGACCAACTACGTCAGAACCCGCGTATCATTATCGGTACACCGGGACGTATCAATGACCACCTGCGCCGTAACCCGAAAATGCTGCGTAACGTCAACTTCGTCGCCATCGACGAAGCCGACCGCATGCTGGACATGGGCTTTGCCCCGCAAATCGATGAAATTCTGAAAAACCTGCCGAAAGAGCGTCAGACGCTGATGTTCTCAGCGACCTTCCCTGAAGGCATTATCCGTCTCTCGCGCAGCTACCTTAACAACCCGGAACGGGTGGCAGTCAGCACCGAGAAAGTAAATGCCCCAAAAATAAAACATGAAATGATCCGTATTGCCGACAGCGAAAAATACGGCGGTTTGGTGGATCAACTGGAACTGCGTCAAGGTTCGATTCTGATTTTCGTCAAAACCCAGCACGGCACCGAACGGCTTGCCAAACGCTTGGACAACGATAATCTGCCAAGTATCGTCATCCATGGTGGCCTGCGTCAGGCACAACGTGACCGCGCCGTCCGCGAGTTTCGCCAGCAAAGATCACGGATTCTGATTGCAACCGATGTCGCCTCACGCGGTCTCGATATTCCGCATATCGAACATGTCATCAACTATGACCTGCCCCAAGTTGCTGAAGACTATATTCACCGCATCGGCCGCACTGGCCGCAACGGTGCAGAAGGTCAGGCGATGTGCTTTGTTATCCCGTCCGAAATGGGGAAATGGAATGCGATTAACCGCATTTTGAACCCTGGTGCTGCACCGGAGCGCAAAGAGCGTTCTGAGGGCGGCCAAGGCCGTGGTGGTCCCCGCCCGGCCCGTGGTAACGGTGAGCGCAGCTACAAAAACGCAAGCGGCTTTAACAACCGCAAACCTAAAGGCGATCGCTTTGAAGGTCGTTCGGAAAACCGTGACGGTGGCCGTTACGAAAGCCGCAGCGCTGGCCGCACTGAAAAACAGGATTTCCGTGATGGTGATTTCCGTGACAACCGTGGTGCCGATCGTGATTTCCGCGGTCGTGACTTCCGCGAGGCACCGCAGCGCGAGGCCAAACGCACCCCAACTGATCGCAACTGGAACGCCAAGGAAGGCCGCAAAGAATATAAAAGCGACTTCCGTAACGAGGGCCGTGGCGAATACCGTCCGGCACCACGTCGTGATGACCGCTCCGAGGGACGTCCTGAAGGCAGAGGTGAATATCGCCCGCGCACAGAGGCCCGTCCGGCAGGTCGTTTCGAGGAGCGTTCAGAACGCCGTCCAGCCCCGCGTCGTGATGATAATCGCAGTTCCTACCGCGGTGCCCGCAATGACAACGTCAGCAACGAAGGACGCAATTATAACGAAGGCCGTGGCGATGGCTACGAAGGTCAGGACCGTAACAGCTTCGGTGTCAAGCCGCGCAACGGCAACCCTGCAGCCAAGGTTAAAAAAGCCACGCCGGGCAAAAAGCCCTTCGTCTTTAA